>JALHPN010000031.1:0-25538 GCA_022842465.1 Polyangiaceae bacterium
CGAGCTCGCCGGCTGCGCGAGCGGCGCGGCGCTCGCTGCGGAGGCCACCGTCGTGGACGCGGCCGCGCTCGGCGACCCGGTCGTCTCCGCGCTCGCGTCGCCGCTCGCCTTGCCGGCGATGACGAAGCCCATGATGACGAGGAGGACGAGGAGCCCGCCCGCCGCCGCGAAGATCGGGAGCTTGCGATCGACGGGGAGGACCATCGTCCCCGTCATCTTCGTCGCGCTCGAGCGCGTGGGCTCCTCGCTCCACCCGGGGCGCGGCGCGGGCCCGACGAACGGCGGCGGATATCCGCCGCTCGCGGACGCCGGCGGCACGGGCGCGAAGGGGGCCGTGGGCGTCGCACGCGGCAGCCCCGCGTCGTGCCCCCTCGGACCCGAGCCGCTCGGCGGGCCGACGCCGAGCAGCGTGCCCTGCTTCGCGGCGCTGATCCGGGGCTGAAAATCGCTGGTCGTGTCGGGCTCCGGGCGGCCGGACGGAGAGACACGGAGCGCGGCGGAGTTGCTCTCGATCGCCGCGATTTGCTCCTCGCGCGCCAACAGGGTAGGGCCCGCCGTCGCGTCGACCCACTCGCCGACCTCCGTCGGGCTCGCGATGCCGACGCAGCGCTCGATCTCGAGCGCGAGCTCCTTCGCGGTCGTGTGCCGCCGGTGCGCTTCGCGCGACAGCGCCTTGAGGAGCGAGCCGTCGAACGCCTTGGTCAGCGTGGGGAGGACCGCGCTCGGGGGAAGCACCGGATCGCGGAGGATCTTCGCGAGCGTCTCGCCTTCGCTCTCGCCCTTGAAGAGCCGCTCCGACGTGAGGGTCTCCCACATGACGACCGCGGACGCGTAGATGTCGACGGCGCGCGAGAGCTCGCGCCCGGAGAGCTGCTCCGGCGGCATGTACGCGAGCTTGCCCTTGATCTGGCCGTCACGCGTCACCTGGATCCGTCCCTGGGCCTTCGCGATGCCGAAGTCGAGGACGCGCGCGATGCCGTCGGAGCCGATGAGCACGTTCTGGGGAGACACGTCACGATGCACGAGATTCAGAGGCTCGCCGCGCTCGTTCTTCGCCTCGTGGGCGGCGTGCAGCCCGTGGAGGAATCCGCACATGATCGCGGCGGCGATGCGGGGAGGCACGAGCTCGCCGCGCTTGCGGGCGAGCCGCAGCAGCTTCGAGAGCGACTCGCCGCGGACGTAGTCCATGATGAGGAAGAGCTCGCCTTCGGTGGCGACGACGTCGATCGTCGCGACGACGTTCGGGTGCTGCACCCGCGCGGCGAGGCGCGCCTCGTCGAGGAACATCGAGACGAACTCGGGGTCCTTCGCGAACTGCGGGTGAAGGCGCTTGATCGCCACCGTGCGGGCGAACCCGACGGGCCCGAGGAGGCGTCCGATGTGGACCGTCGCCATGCCGCCCGCCGCGATCTCGTGATAGACCGCGTAGCGGCCCACCACGCGTTGCGGTGCGCGATCGGCGGCCGTCATCCCCCATCAGGATATCGGAATCGCGGGGGAAGGGTCAGCTAGTCGAGGGCCTTGGCCGCCTGGTCACAGATCGCGGCGTCCGCGTCCCCGCGCACCCATCCGAGCAGACATGACCACCCCGGATCGCTCGGGAGCGCTCGCAGGACCGGCCCGCCCTTGTGCTTCACGCCGTAGCCCTCCTCGCCGACCGGCTTCTTGAGGAGCATGAAGTCGGTGTACGCGCCCTTGCTCGCGACGGCGGTGGAGAGCTCTTCCGGCTCGAGGCCGGTCACGGACAGGTAGTTGGCCTTCCTCTCGGCGGCCGTGGTCTCTCCGCGGATGTCGGTGGCCTCCAGCCGCAGGCCCCACTGGGAGTAGAGGCGAAGGGGACGCGCGACGTTGCCGTGACAGTCCATGCTGCCGCAGCGCTTCTCCATGAAGGTGCTGACGCCCTTGCTCACGAACTCGCCTTCGTCGGGGAACTGATACTGCCCCTCCGGGTTGCCGCTCACGCAGGCGGTCGTGCTCGGCACGACGGCCGCGCCGAAGAGGAGGCATGCCAGCAGGACCACGGCATGGCGCTTCACGGCGACCCCGCGTAGACGGGGAGGGTGAAGCGCCGCTTGCGCTCCTCGTCGGTGAGCGAAGAGGGGGCGTCCGGCGGTCGGTGACAGTAGTTGCACGACCCCTCGCGGTTCACCGTGCTGGCCATGGCCTGGAGGACCTTGCCGTCCTTCACGATCGCCACGCGGAAGGGGTAGCTCAGCCCCGGCGGTGACCACTTCGCGACGGGCACGAAGAAGTTCCCGGAGTCGCTCGTGACGATCTTCTCGATCGGCCCTCCGTTCCTCGCGTCGACGAAGCTCACCTCCACGTCCGCGAGGCCCTTCTTGCCGTCCTTGTCCGTGTAGACGGTGCCCGCGACGGCCATCGGAGAATCGCTCGCGACGCCGTTTTCGGAGTGGCACAGGAGGCACGGTTGACCGGGCCGGTGATCGGGCCCCGGCGGCACGTTCGGATCCTCGGGGCCGAGCTCCGCGACGGCCGCGTCCCGGACAGGATCGGTGCACGACGCAGAGGCTGCGGCGGCGACCGCGACGACCCCGACGAGGAGGAGCTTCGGCCGCGCGCTCACAGCTCGACCTCCAGGCCGAGCGTCCCGTAGAGGGCGGTCCTGCTCGTGATGTAGAGGGACTGGGAGTAGCTCGAGAGCATGATCTCACCGGAGGTGAACACGGCCCACTTGGTCGTCGCCTTCTCCCCCGAGAGCTCGTAGCGCGCGCCGCCGCCGAACGTCAGCGAAAGCATGTTGGAGAGCTCCCGGTCTCCCGTGCGGTACGAGAAGGTCTGGATCTGTCCGCTCGAGACGTCGCCGAGGTAGGCGAGCTGGTAGAAGCTCGCGCCGTTCTGGAAGTGGAAGCGGGCGTGCGGCCACACGCGGAGCTTCGGGGTGAGGTCGTAGAGCCATCGCGCATCGGTCGTGCTCGCGAACATCTTCCACGAGTCCGCGTAGAGTCGCTCCTCCACCCGAATCGTGGACGACGTGAAGCGATGGTTCAAGCGGGCGCCGATCGCGAACCGATTCCGGGAGGACGGGAGCACCTCCCTCGGCCGCGCGTCGAGTCGCTTCGCGTTGACCTCCTCGACGCTCGCGCCTGGCTGGATGGTGGGCTGGGTCGTCGCGTCGAACAGGGGCACGTAGCGGTAGAGCTTGGACTGCTCTCCGGCCTCGAGTCGGGCGGTGAGACCGGTGACGAGGAGCGTCGTCGGTGAGACGACCATCGTGACGCCCGCCTCGATCTCGTGCGTCGTCAGGTTCCGCTTGTACTGCGAGAACGGCGTCGAGCGGATCCCGATCGTGTCCGCCGTGAGCGCGTACGCGAGCCGCGGCGTCACGTGCTTGTCCATCACCTCCGCCGACGCCGCGAGCCCGCCGGTGATGGACAGGTAGTCGGGCTCGCGCGACACGTTCGTGCTCCCCTGGAGCGAGACGTCGCCGAACTTGTAGCCGCCCGTCAGAGACCCGGCGTGGCGCGACTCGCGGTAGCGCCCCGAGGCCATCGAGACGATGTCGGGCGACGCGGCCGTCACGACGTCGAGCAGGTACGAGCCACCGACGTTCCACCCGCCCGTCGGGGAGACGACGGCGGCGTTCAGCGCGGGGGTGAAGACGTGCGTGTTCGTCGAGTCGGTGTAGCCGCTGATCTCGATCCCGATGCGGACGTTCGGCGCCGTCTTCTTCTGCTCGATGCAGGCGAGCTTCTCTTCGTACGCCTTGGCCTTCTCCAGGCACTCGCGCGTCCCTTCGGGGAGGTTGTTCGGCTCGAGGACGACCTCGATGGTCTTGTCCTCGCCGTCGGCGAGGGTGACCTCGGCCCTGAACTTCAGCTCCTCGCCCTTCTGGAGCTTCTGGGCCTCGATGACGTGATCGCCCGGGTCGACCGGGATGCTCTGGCGGAAGAGCGCCTTTCGGACCGGGATGCCGTCGAAGCGGACCTTGATGTCGTCGTCGTCCGGGGGGAGCTTGAGGATGACGTGCGCGATCTTCGGGAGGAGCTCTCGGACGCGCGCCTCCGCGGCCGGACGAAGATCTTCGTCGTCCGCCTTCACGGCGGCGGAGAGCGCGAGCTGCGCGGACTTCAGCGCGTCGACGATCTTGCCCGTGCTCGAGAGGCACGTCGAGAGATGGAGGCGTACGTAGGGGTGCTCCTCGAGGGCGAGCGAGGCCTGGTCCTTCTGGATGCAGAGCTGGACGTCGCCGGCCTTCTTCGCCTCGATGCCCTCGCGGGCGAGCTCGCGGGCCTTCGGGTTGGTCCACGTCCGCGTGGAGCGCGTCTGCGCGAGGGCGAGGGCGGGGGCGAACAGCGCGACGAGGAGGGAGACGGCCGCGCAGAGACCGCCCACGAGCGCGAAGCGTCGCGTACGGAACGTCGTCGATCGCGCGTCGCTCCTCGCTCGCACCCATCAGGTGGATAGCACGGAGCGATCCAGGCGCGTGCGTCGTCGCGTCGGACGGGAGGAGGCTGCCGGGGCGGAGGTTCGCGGGGACGTGCCCCCGCGTGGTGGATCGAGGGGCCACCGCGACGTGAGCCGTGCGCGAGACAGCGGAATCTCGCGCACCGTGTGCGCTCGGCTCGAGCTCACGGCGCGGGTCTCCGCGTTCGATCGCATCGGGACGCGAGGGCGGTTACGCTCGCCCACGCGTCCCCTTGGAAGGCACGCGATGTGCTCCCCAGCGCGAAGAATGTCCTGGTTGCAACGGCCCTCCGCCCACCTCGTCCTGGCGATCTGCGTCGGCGCAGCCGCCGCCGGGGCGTCCGCATGCGGCCCGGAGCCCGAGCCTGCGTTCGGGGATCCGAGCGGCATCGTCGGGAAGAAGCTGAAGGAGAAGGCCGGGGGCGGCTCGTCGAGCGGTGACGGCGGGGCGACGCCGGACGGGGATTTCCCCCCGACCGATCCTCCCGCGCCGACGACGACGGCCGAGGCCGCGCACGCGGCCGGGGCGGCCAAGGGAGCGCCGGCGATCAGCGCGGCCCTCGAGTGCCTCTCGGCCGGGTGTCACGGCGGGGGAGGGACGGCGCCGCCGTTCGCGTTCGGCGGCTACGTCGTGAAGGCCGGGGCGCCTGCGGTAGGCGCCGTCATTGCCGTGAAGACGGCCGGCGGGTTCCTCGCCGCGAAGTCCGACGCGAAGGGGTTCTTCTGGCTCAAGGGCGAGCGGGTCACGGAAGGGACCGTCGCGGCGAAGCCCGACGGTGCGACGTCGCCGGCGCAGGAGAAGCTGATGGCGACCGACCTCCTGCCGACGAACGACAACGGCAACTGCAACAGCGGCAAGTGCCACAACGGCGGGACGGCGCCGGTGTTCGTGCCCTGAGGGTTCAGCCGATGACGAGGTAGGCGTTCGGCTTGCGCTGCGGGAGCTGCTCGTCGCAGATGGCCTCGAAGCGCTCGGCGAGCGTCGTCGCGGGCGACGTCTTCGGCGCCTCGGGCCCGAGGAGCTCGAGGAGGCGGTTGATCGGGAAGACGGCGAACGCGCGGTCGTCCGGGACGAGCGCGAAGGACGAGAGCCCGTGCGGGTAGGTGAGGTGGACCCAGAGCCATCCGACCTGGGCGCGGAGCTGCTCGCCCCAGAGGACACCGAGCCCGAAGAGCTCGTCGCGGTCGCGCGGCGGTGTGGACACGCCGCGGCGGACCTCGTCGACGTACGACGCGATGCGGACGACGACGTCCTTCGGGGCGCCGTAGCCGTTGCCGAGGAGGAGGCGCGCCTTCGCCGCGACCTTCGCCATCGCGCTGCGCTCGCTGTCGTCGAGCGCGCGCTCGTCGCGTGGCCGCATCGCGAGCGACGCCATCACGCGCTCGGACGTGCGCGACCGCCTGACCTTCGACTTCGTGCCGTTCTTCGGCTTGGTCGTCTTCGGGGTCTTCGGCTTGGTCGTCTTCGGCTTGGCCTTCGCCTTCGGCTTGGGCATCGGCTTGGCCTTCGCCTTCGCCTTCGCCTTCGGGTTCGTCCGCTTCGGCGCGGGCGTCCTCGTGGCCTTGGCCTTCTCGCCCTTGGCCTTCACCGTCGTCTTCTTCTTTCGCGCGCGCCCGAGCGCCATGGCGAGCAGGGTAGGCGATAGACTCCGGGGTGACCATGCCCTTCGCGTCGTCCATGTGGGCCTCCGGGTCCTCGACGAGGCGAGCCACGGCCCTCGTCGCCGCCGAGCACGGCTGACGTCTACCCTTCGGTCCTGGTACGCTCGCCAAGGTGCACCTCGTCGACTCGCGTTTCGAGATCGAGCGTCTCGTCGGCTCGGGCGGGATGGGCGAGGTGTTCCGCGCCAGGGATCGGGTGAGCGGCGGCCTCGTCGCGGTGAAGATCCTCTACGCCTCGATGAAGGGCGACACGGACCGCTTCTGGCGGGAGGCGCAGCTGCTCGCCGAGATCGGCCACCCGCGCATCGTGAAATACGTCGCCCACGGGATCGCGCACGCGAACCGCCCGTACATCGCGATGGAGTGGCTCGACGGCGAGGACCTCGGCGAGCGCCTCACGCGTCAGGGGCTCAGCCTGCACGAGACGATGGAGGTCGTGGCGGGCACCGCGGAGGCGCTCGCCGTCCTCCACGACAAGGGCGTCGTCCACCGCGACGTGAAGCCGTCGAACATCTTCCTCCCCGGCGGGCGCGCCGACGCGGTGAAGCTCCTCGACCTCGGCGTCGCGCGCCTCCTCGGGGCGACCCGCCCGTCGACCCGAAGCGGCGTGATGGTCGGCACACCTGGCTACATGGCGCCCGAGCAGGCGCGCGGCTCGAAGGAGCTCGACGCGCGCGTCGACGTCTTCTCGCTGGGGTGCGTGCTCTTCGAGTGCGTCGCGGGAAAGCCTGCCTTCGCGGGAGAGAACATCGCCGCCCTCCTCGCGAAGATCCTCCTCGAGGATCCGCCGAGCCTTCGCGAGTCCGGCATCGACGTGCCTTCGGCGCTCGACGACCTCGTGACGCGCATGCTCTCGAAGCACCCGTCGGCCCGCCCGGCCACCGCTCACGCGGTGCTCAGGGAGCTCGAGAAATTCACGGGCCTCAGCGGCGCCCCGGTCGCGCTGTCGCTCGCGAGCCGTGCGAGCGCGCTCACCGGCAGCGAAAGGCGCCTCGTCAGCGTGGTCATGGCCTCCTTCGGGACGGACCCGGCGCTCTTGGAGCCGGTATCGCCGAGCGAGCTCGAGACGATCGCGGCCTCCTTCGATCCGCGCGCCCTCGCGGCGGGGTACGGCGCAGACGCGGAGATGCTCGCGGACGGCTCGATGGTCGTCACGCTGATGGGGAAGGGGACGGCCACCGACCAGGCCGCTCACGCGGCCCGCTGCGCGCTCGCTCTCCGGAGCAACCTCACGGGGGTGCACGTCACGCTCGCGACGGGGCTCGCGACGGTGACGGGCCGGAGCTGCGTGGGCGAGGTCATCGAGCGCGCCGCGTCGATGCTCGCGATGACGCGCGGCGAGCGCGCCGAGAGCGAGGAGACCCTCCACGGCGAGCGCCCGGTCTTCCTCGACGAGACGACGGCGGGTCTCCTCGACACCCGCTTCGACGTCGGCGGAGACGAGCGCGGGCTCTTCATCCGCGGCCTCCGCGAGCGCGACACGAGGCCGAGGACGCTCCTCGGCAAGCCGACGCCGTTCGTCGGTCGCGAGCGCGAGCTCTCGACGCTCGTGGGCATCTTCGAGGAGTGCGTCGCCGAGCCGGTCGCGCGCGCGGTCCTCGTGACCGGGCAGGCGGGCGCGGGCAAGTCACGCCTCGTCAGCGAGCTGCTCCGGCGCGTGAAGCAGCTCGGCCCGGTCGAGATCTGGCTCACGCGCGGCGATGCGATGAGCGAGGGCTCACCGTTCTCGCTCCTCGCGAAGCTCGTGCGGCGAGGCTCCGGCATCATCGACGGCGAGCCGCTCGTCGTCCGCCAGCAGAAGCTCCGGGCGCGCATGAGCCGCCATGTGCCGGAGGCGGACGCCGCGCGGGTCTCGGAGTTCCTCGGCGAGCTCGCCAGCGTCCACTTCCCGGACAACGCGAGCGTGCAGCTCCGTGCCGCGCGTCAGGACTCGACGCTCATGGGCGACCAGATGCGCCGCGCCATCTGCGACTTCGTCGTCGCGGAGACGCGCGACACGCCGGTCCTCGTCGTGATCGAAGACCTCCACTGGGGCGACTTCCCGAGCGTCAGCTTCATCGACTCCGCCCTCCGCGCCGCGACGGACCGGCCGCTCATGGTGCTCGCGGTCGCGCGCGGCGAGGTCCACGAGGTCTTCCCGCAGCTCTGGGAGCAGCGCAGCCTCCAGGAGATCCGCCTCGGTCCGCTCGTCCGCCGCGCGGGCGAGCGCCTCGTCAAGGATGTGCTCGGTGACGGCGTGACGCCGGAGGAGACGTCGCGCCTGCTCGATCGGGCCGCCGGCAACGTGTTCTACCTCGAGGAGCTCATCCGCGCGTTCGCCGAGGGCCCCTCGCCCGGCTCCGGCCGTCGTTCGATGCGGCCGCCGAGCGGCGAGTCGTTCGTCTCCGGCTCGATCACGCCGCCGGCGCCTTCGACCGGCCGCCTCCCCGAGGACAAGGACGACGCGTGGGCCCTCCCCGCCACCGTGCTCGCGATGGTGCAGGCGCGCCTCGAGCGGCTCGACCCGATGGCCCGCCGCCTCCTCCGCGCCGCGAGCGTCTTCGGCGCGGTGTTCTGGCGCGGCGGCGTGATCGCCCTCACGGGCGGCGAGCACGGCGCCGGCGAGATCGACGAGTGGCTCGGCGAGCTCGTGAAGCGCGAGCTCGTCCAGCGGCGTGACGTGTCGCGCTTCCCGACGGAGCGCGAGTACCAGTTCCGTCACGCCCTCGTCCGGGACGCGGCGTACGAGATGCTGACGGCGGAGGACCTCGCGCTCGGTCACAAGCTCGCCGCCGAGTGGCTCGAGGCCGCCGGCGAGCACGAGGCGATGCTCCTCGCCGAGCACTTCGAGCGAGGAGCCGCCCTCGGTCGCGCGGCGTCGTTCTACGCCCGCGCCGCCGCGCACGCCCTCGAGGGGAACGACTTCGTCGCCGCCCGGGCGCGCGCCGAACGCGCGCTGCAGGCAGGGGTCGCCGGGACGGAGCTCGCTCGGCTCCAGCTCCTCCTCGCCGAGGCGTCCCGGTGGGGCGGCGACCACGAAGAGGCGCTCCGTCACGCCGACTCCTCGATGCGCGGCTTCGGCGGCGAGCACGACGAGTGGTTCACCGCGGCGTCCGAGGCCGTCGCGGCTCACGTCGTGCTCGGGCACTTCGACGAGGTGTCGACGCTCGCCGTCGACGTGCGCGAGCGCCTCGAGGCGGACGCGCGCTCGCTCGACGTCGGTCGCATCATCGCGACGTCGCGCATCGCCGTGCGCATCCTCGGGATGGGGCTCTTCGACGTGGCAGACGCCCTCATCACCCGCGTCGAGCGAGACGGCCACGCGATCATGGAGAACGACCCCGCCGCGCGCGCCGCCGTGCTCGCCGCGCGTGTCGCGCGCGTGAAGTGGCGCGGGGACATCGCCGATGCGGCGAAGCTCGCGCAGGAGGCGGTGGCCTCCTTCGAGCTCGTCGGCGACGTGCGCAACGCGGTCGACCAGCGGAACCTCTCCGGCTTCTGCTTGATGCAGCTCGGCGCGTACAACGAGGCCGAGGCTGTCCTGAAGGAGGCGACCGACGCCGCCGAGCGGCTCGGCCTCGCTGTCGTCGTCCAGGAGACGAAGCTCCACCTCGCGCAGCTCTACGCCCGGATGCAGAGGAAGAAGGAGGCGATCTCGACCTGCGAGCAGGTGATCGCCGCGTTCGCCGCGCAAGGGGATCGCGCGAACGAGGGACGCGCCCGGGCGTACCTCGTCGGGGTGTTCCATCTCGCCGAGGAGTTCGCGGTCGCGACGCAGGAGGCGCTCAAGGCGCTCCCGCTCCTCGAACACGCGCCGCCCTACCGCGCGTCGCTCCTCGGGCTCGTCGCGCTCTCGCGCGCGGACAAGGGCGACTCGATCGGCGCGCTCGAGGCAGGCACGGAGGCGATGCGGATCCTCGAGCGCCTCGGCGGCACGACGGAGGGCGAGTCGATCGCGCGCCTCGGCCACGCCGAAGGGCTCTACGCCGCGGGCGACATCGAGGGCGCCAAGAAGGCGATCGCGGTCGCGCGAGACCGCCTCGTGGCCCGCGCCAACAGGATCGAGAACCCCGAATGGAGGAAGTATTTCCTGAACCGCCTCCAGGAGCACCGGCGGATCCTCGCGCGCGCCGGTGAGTGGCTCGTGTGAGGCGAGGCGTGCCGTCCAGCGTGCCCTTGGCGCTGGTCCTCGCGGCCGCGGCCGCGTGCGGCGGTGGCGCGAGCGGTCCCGGGGCGCGGACGGAGACGAAGGCGCCCGCCGCGCGCGGCGGCGGCGATCGTCGCGAGGTCGCGAGCAACGTGCTCTTCGAGGACTACGCCGGCACGAAGGCGTGCGCCGCGTGCCACGCGACGTACGTGGCGTCGTGGCTCGCGTCGCCGATGCACGACATGACGCGCCCGGCGAGGGGAGCGCGCGTGAGGGGGCCGTTCGACGGATCGACCTTCGCGTTCAAGTCCGATCGCGCGACGCTCACGTCCGCCGGAGGAGACCGCTTCATGACGCTGTCGGGCGGCGGCGTCTACCGCGTGACGAAGGTGATCGGAGGGCATCACCGCGAGGACTACGTCGGTCTGCCGGTCACCGCCGCTCGGGCCGACGCGCCAGGGCCGGGCGACGCGGAGGTGATCCTCCCCGTGAGCTTCGTCTTCGCGTCGTCCTCGCTCCGGTACAAGGGCTACTCGGTGATGGTGAAGGAGCGCCCCGCGCTCAAGCCGGGACCGGTGTGGAGAGAGACGTGCATCTTCTGCCACAACACGCCGCCTTACCTGTCGACCGTCCTCGGCGCGCTCGCGGGGCGCGCGGCGAAGCCGTATCAAGGGCAGGTCGTCGATGCGCTCCTGCCGGAGGACAAACGCGCGACCTACGCCGTCACCGATCCGGCCGAGCTCCGGCTCGCGTTGGCGCGTGAAATGGCGCGGCTCGGCGGAAGACCGTCCGCCGCGCCGACGCCGCTCGAGGCCGTCTCCGAGACGCGCGCGCGATTCGGCGAGACCCATCTCGTCGAAGTGGGCATCGGCTGCGAAGCCTGCCATCTCGGCTCCGCCGCGCACGTGAAGGATCCGTCTCTGTTCCCGACCTTCGAGCCCCGGAGCACGTTCTTCGAGGTGAAGCTGCCGGCTGCGTCGCGGGGCGGCGTGAAGGAGCGGACCGCGCGCGTCAATCGCGCGTGCGCGCGGTGCCATCAGGTCCTCTTCTCCGGCTACGAGCACACGTGGGAGGGGGGCGCCCGACGGCGGTCCCCCGGTGGGAGCAACATCAACTCGGGCGAGGCGCGTGACCTGATGCTCGGCGCGTGCTCGAGCGAGCTCTCCTGCGCGGGCTGTCACGATCCCCACGCGCGCGACGCGACGGCCGCGCTGCGCGCGCTCGATGGCGTCGGGAAGGATGCGCTCTGCACGCGTTGCCACACGTCCTACGCCACGCCGGAGGCCGTCCGTTCCCACGCCCACCATGATCCGGCGCGGGAGGGCGCGCGATGCCTATCGTGTCACATGCCGTCGAAGACGATGGGCCTCGACGGTGACCTCACCGCCTACCACCGGATCGGGTCGCCAACCGCGATGGAGAGGGTCCTCCTCGATCGCCCGCTCGAGTGCGCGCTGTGCCACGCCGACAAGTCCGTCTCTTCGCTCGTGACGACGATGGAACAGTGGTGGGAAAAGCGGTACGACCGGCCGTCGCTCGAGAAGCTCTACGGCGACCTCGGCGCGAACGTGCTCCTCGCGACCGCTTCCCTCGGCAAGCCGCACGAGCAGGGCGTCGCGTACGCCGCGCTCGGCCGCGCGGGCACCTCCGCTCCCCCGGGCTCGGTGGCCACTCTCGCGACGGGGCTCCGGCACCCGTACCCCCTCGTCCGCGGGTACGCGAAGCGCGCCCTCGACGCGCTCGCGGGCAAGCCGATCCCCGTCGACATCGATCAGGACGCGGCCGCCCTCGACGCGCAGATCGCCTCGTGGCTCGCGACGCGGCCCGCGCCGCGCTGAGTCGCCTCAGAGCTGCAGCCGCCCTTGCGCGGCGCGGAGCGTCTCCGAGATCTCCTTCGCCGTCGGACGCTCCTCGGGCACGTGGCTCATCGCCGCGTCGAGGACACGCGCGACGTCGACGGCCAGCGTCGGGCACACCTTCCGGAAGCGCGGCGCGACGGGGAGCGGCCGACCGTCGAGCTTCGCGGCGACCGGGCCCTCCTTGAAGGGGCGCTTCCCGGTCAGCACCTCGAAGGCGAGGATTCCGAGCGCGAAGACGTCGCTCGCGCGCGTCGCGTGCTTCGTGCCGTACGCGAGCTCCTGCGCCATGTACTGCGGCGTGCCGAAGATGATCCCCGTGCGCGTGAGCGGCGCGGGGATCGTGTCTCGAGCGACGCTCCCGTCCACCTCGAGCTCGGCCTCCTCCGCGGGAGGAAGGGAGCTCATCGCCGTGCGGGCGAGCATGGCTCCGGGCGAGCCGCGGCTCCCGTCCGGCTGGAGCGTCGCGATACCGAAGTCGGTGATCTTCACGATCGGCCTCCGCCCGTCGTCGCCGCGCGCGAGGAGGATGTTCGCGGGCTTCAGATCGCGGTGGATGATCCCCTTGTCGTGGATCGCCGCGAGGCCGTCGGCGACCTGCGCGAGCACACCGAGCGTCCAGGGGATGTCACGATGACGACGTCGCACGTCGTGCAGCGTCGTCCCCCCCTTCACGAGCTCCATGACGAGGAAGATGAAGCCGCTCTCGGCGAGGTCGACATCGACGATCGACACGACGTTGGGATGATCGAGCTCGGCGACGATCTGCGCTTCCCGCGCGAACCGCGCGCGATGCTGCGCTTCGCCGTTGCCGGCGAGCACCTTCATCGCGAAGTGCTTCCCATCGGCGAGACGAGCGACCTCGTAGACGGTGCCCATCCCGCCCGTCCCGAGCTCCTCCACGATCCGGTAGCGCCCCTCGACGACGTCGCCGACACCGAAGGTCGGAGGCGCCTCCGGTCCGGGGAGCGGCCCCGATCCGTCGCCGAGCTTCTCCGCGAGGTCGCGCGATCGCGCCGCGATCTGCCGGCGCAGCTCGTCGTTGAGGAGCTCGACCTCCTCGTGCTTCGACTGGACGAGGCGCACGCGCTCGGCGAGCTCGGTCACGAGCTCGTCGGCGCGCGCGAGGGCGTGGAGGTGCTCGCGGCTCAACGCGACGGCCTGGTACACGCAGAGGACGGCGATGGCGACGCAGCCGACGCGGAACCCGCCCGCCGCTTCACCCTGCCCGAGGAGCGCGGCGATGTCGGGGAGCGCGACGAGCGCCGCCGCCGGCCAGGCGATGGAGACGCCGAGGAAGGACAGGGGCAGGTCTCTCCGTTCGCGACGGAGGCGGACGACGAAGAGGATCTGCGCGACCCCCGTCGCCGTCGACAGCCCGAGGACGACCGGGGTCATCACCGCCAGCGAGTCGAAGGGCGCGCGGAACACGACACCGACGACGCACGCCGCGCCGAGCGCGAGCCACCACGCGCGGCTCGGCGGAGGCGCGTCGGCATACGCCCGGGCGAAGAACATCGCCGCGACGGCGCCCAGCGCCAGCACGAGCGTCACCCCGGTCGCCTCGTAGACACCGAGGACGGGCTGCGTGAGCCCGAGGACGTAGGCGGGGTAGGCGAGACCACACGCTGCGGCGAGCGCGAACCAGCCATGCGTGACGCGCCGCTGCGAGCGCATCGACAGGTACAGGTAGCCGTAGAGGAGCGCGACGACGACCGACGCGGCGAGCGCGAACCACGCGGCCGCCGTGTTGAGCTGCGGGACGCGCGTGGCCTCGCTCCCGCCGTCCGGCTCGGTCGTGAGCGAGGGCACACCGTCGAGCCACGCGCTCCGTCGCGACCGGTACGCGACGCGGAGAGCGAGGGCGAGGCTCCCGTCCTGGGAGGCCTCCGCGAGCACGCGAAAGCGCTGCGGCCTTGTGGCGCGGTAGGTCGACGGGCCGGACGGCGGATCGATCGCGACCGCCTCGCGCCCGTCGACTTCGAGCGTCGCGAGCCCCTCCATGAGGGGCAGCACGAAGACGAGCGGCCGCCCCTGGAGCTCGGGGGGGACGTCCACGATCGTGCGCAGGGTGAAGGCGGAGACCTCGCGTGGCATCCGCCCGTCGAGGTGCACGGGAAGCGTGACGTCGACCGGAGGCCGACCGGGGAGATCCGCGACCCAGCGGGGCACGGTCGTCGCCGCCGCCGCCCGCGCGAGCCCCGATACCAGCAGGATGCATGCCGTCAGGGCGACGAGGTACGGCGGAAAATGCCGCTTTCCCTGGCTGTTGGGCCTCGCCACGTACGTGATGGTATCGTATCCGGGCGATGCGCTTCCTCTACGGCGACTCCACGCCGTTTCCCCTGGGGTACAACTTCCTGACGACCCTCGAGGCCTTCATGGCCTCGGCGACGCGCATCGTGCAGCTCGACGCGGAAGCGCGGGCGCTCGCGAGACAAGCGGAGGAGGGCGCCCAGGCGAGGCTCCGCGGCCTCGACGCGCTCGAGCAGTTCCATACGGTCGTCATGCGCGCCGTCACCGACACGGCGCAGAAGGTCCAGCACGCGCACGCGCTCGAGTATGCGCGGAGGATCTCCGAGTTCGCCTCCGGCTACGTCGAGGAGCATCGTCAAGGAACGGTCGCCTCGAACGAGCGCGAGGCCCAGCAGTGCCACGCCGAGAACGATCGCCGGATGATCGAGCAGCGGTCGGCGCTCGATCGCTTCCTCAAGGCGGCGCGCCTTCCCGTGCTGACGACCCGCATCTCCCTCCGTCTCGGGGCCGACGGGAAGGAGTCGAGCTACCAGGGCACCGCGAGCTACGACCACCCCGACGGGATCCAGACCTCGTTCGCGCTCGCGCCGTCGCGGACGTCGACGTGGAATCACCCTCGTCGAGTGTCGGAGCTCGTCGACAACGTCGAGCTCATGGTCGGCGTGGACAAGAGCTGGCTCCGCGGGACGGTGACCCCGAAGCAGGTGCACGTCGACGACTGGTTCCTCGTCAGCTTCGATGCGGGGGAGTCCACCTTCGAGCTCGTCCTGCGAAAGAAGCCGAGCGACCGGGAGTCCCTCGCGTTCCGCGTCCGTCGCACCGAAGGTGGTCTCGCGGGCCAGTTCGAGGGCCACGGCGAAGCGCCGGGCGCGCTCACGTCGGCGGACCTCTCGCAGCTCGAGCGTGTCTGGTCGGCCCTGCGGACCGCGACGCGCGACGTCCTCGAGCAGCGCGAGCAGCTCGTCTCGGTCACCCTCGACACCGCGCCGGTCTTCGAGACGGGGCTCGTGTTGCCCCTCGTCGTCCGCCTCGTGAACATGTTCGCCGGCACGGTGCGCGAGATCGCGAAGCGGAGCCCCAACGAGTTCGAGCTCTCGCTCAAGATCGAGCAGGACGGTGGGCGTCGCGAGGAGCTGTATCTCCGGAAGGATCAGCTCATCGGGCAGCTCCAGCCGCTCTCGGCGCAGGGCCGCAACGTGTTCGCCCCCCTCGGGCTCGACAGCTGGGTGCCCGGGACGACGATGACGCCGCCCCCCGTGATGGCGACGACGCTGACGGGCTCGCTCCCGCCCGCGCCGACGTCCGTGTCGATGGGCGGGCCCGCCGCGGGCATCGTCGCGATCCCGCCCGCGCCGGCCTCCGGTCAGCTGCCGATGCCCGTTCCACCCGCTTCCTCCCCCGCGAGCGGGGTCCCCGCCACCAGCACCTCGAACGTGCCGGTCCCGCCGAACTCGAACCGCGTCGTCTCGGGGAGCTGAGCATGCGCGTCGTCCTCGGGGCCGCCGCGCTCCTCGTCGCGTGTGTGGCCTGTGGAGGCGGCTCGTCTGCGACGAAGACGAGCGGCAAGGAGTCTCTCCCGGCGAAGGATGCCGGCGGCGACTTCGCCGAGATCCATCCGGCCGATCTCGCCGAGCTCCGCGGCGCGAGCGACGCGGGCGACGCCGCTCCGCCCGTCGCGGCGAGCCCTCCGAGCGATCCGCCGCCGCCGCCGGACGAGTGTGCGCCCGTCGGCGTCGACTTCGAGAAGCGCGCCCGGCCGAAGATCAAGGAGTGTTACCGCGAAGGGAAGAAGAAGGAGCCCGATCTGAAGGGCAGCATCAAGATCGGCCTCGAGATCGACTACCAGGGCAAGACGAAGGGGCCCAAGGTCCTCGAGACCACGCTCCCGAAGCCCGTCACGGCGTGCATGCTCGAGGCCGTCAAGAAGACGCCGCTCCCGATCACGGAGAGCGCGAAGTGTCCGAACAAGACCGTGACGATTCCGGTCACCTTCCCGACGCCTCCCTGACGCGCGACGGCCTCCTGGAAGAGCGATCCGAGGAGCGAGACGCGATGGAGATTGCGTCCGCGACGCAGGGTGCGTAGCTCGGTCCGCACCGATCATGACGTCCCTCCTCGCTCGAACGGGATCGCTCCTCGGACTCGTCCTCTCCTTCGGCGCCGCGTCGTGCGGCAGCGGGGGGGACGTGGCGAGCGCGGATGGGGCCGATCTCGGCCCGCGGACGACGACCCAGGATCCGAGCCAGCCGACCGAGGCGCCGCCTACCCCGGCGCCCCCGCCGCCCGCGGCCCTGCCTCCGCCCGTCACCCCGCCCGCGTCCGTACCGGTGCGCTTCGTCGCGATGGGCGATACGGGCACCGGCAGCAACGACCAGCTCAAGATCGGCAACACGATCGCCGCGAAGTGCGCGAAGGACGGCTGCGACTTCGTCCAGCTCCTCGGGGACAACCTCTATCCGAGCGGCGCGACCTCGACGTCGGACCCGATCTGGCAGGAGAAGTTCGAGATCCCGTACGCGGCCGTGAACCTCCCGTTCTACGCCGCGCTCGGCAACCACGACTACGGCGCGGACGGTGCGGGGACCGACTTCGGGAGGGGCAAGAACGAGGTCGACTACACGAACGTGTCGACGAAGTGGAAGATGCCGGCGGCGTACTACCGCTTCACGAAGGGGCCGCTCGAGATCTTCGCGCTCGATACGAACATGATGATGTTCAGCCAGGCGGGTCAGCAGAAGACGGACATGGCGGGCTTCATCGCCGCCTCCACGAGCCGTTGGAAGATCGCGGTCGGACACCACCCCTACAAGTCGAACGGGCCGCACGGCAACGCGGGCAGCTACGACAAGGTGCCCATCCCCGGCCCGTGGACGGGCAAGGGCGTGAAGGACTTCCTCGAAGACACCGTCTGCGGGAAGGTCGATCTCTATCTCTCCGGCCACGACCACAGCCGCCAGTGGCTGAACGAGAGCTGCAGCGGCACGGAGCTCGCGGTCTCGGGCGCGGGCGCCAAGGCCACGGAGCTCGGGGGGAAGAACCCCGCGCTCTTCCAGTCCCTCGAGCTCGGCTTCCTCTACATCGTCGTCGAGGACAAGAAGCTCACCGCCGAGTTCGTCGACGAGAACGGCGTGGTCGAGTTCACCCACGTGATCTCGAAGCCCTAGTCGAGTCTCGGTACATCCCCGCTCGGACGGCGGCTCACTGCTGCGAGCGCGAAGGCGAGGGAAGCTCGGTGCAGCGCGGCCGGTCTCGGTCGGCCTCGTCGTTCGCCCACGCGAAGTTCGCACGCGACGGGACGGTTCCCTCCTCGAGGTTCTTCACGATGGCCTCGGCGTCCTCGCCGGAGGTCTGCAGGATGCGCCCGGCCGTCGTCCGATCGGTGATGCACGCGAGGACCTCGATGAAGGTGAGTCCCCCCGAGTCCCAAGTCGTCGGCTGACCGGGCCGGCACTGGCCGAGGTAGAGGAGAGCGTTCGTCGACGTGACGGCCTTCAGCTTCGCACCGAGCTCGACCAGCTTGGCGCGCTTCAGCGCGTCGTCCCCTTCCGGCCAGCTGAGACCGATCTGGCCGCCGCTCCCCCAGATCGGGCCGTCGGCGCCGCCGTGACTGAGGATGATCACCCGATCGAAGGTCGCGCCCTGCGCTGCGAGTGCGTCGAGGTAGCGGTAGAGCGATTCGGGATCGCCCGTGAGCTCCGTCCGCGAGTCGGGCACCACGACGCGCGCGCGCTTCGCGCGGTAGAAGGACGCAAGATCGCGGGCGGCGTCCTGGAACGCCCAGTGGTCGGGCAACGGACGGCCACCGCGTTCGTAGGCGAAGGGGAGGAGGAGGACCGCGCCGAGCCTCCGGTTCGTCATCGAGACGGCGGAGCCCGCGTTCGTCGCGTCCTCCTCGAGCTCGGGCGATGCCGTGCATGCGGCCGCGGAGAAGGCGAGTGTCGTCGTGGCGAGGAGGGCAGCGAGCCAGGAGGAGCGCATGCTCTCCGCTTCAGCAGCCCCCGTGCCGGTCACGCGGCCCCTCCTCGCGTGCGCGGATTCAGGGGCGTCTCTCGAGAGTGGCCCGCGCGCCGCAGGGCGGAGGATCCACGACGAGAGCACGGCGCCTCGGTTGCGAAGCCGAGTCAGCGGCAAGCCCGCCGCTCAGATCTGTCGCTTCACGTCGCCCGGAAGGTTCGGGTGCTGGAGGAGGAGCTTCTTCAGCGGCGCGCTCTTGCGCACGAACGGCTGCTTGAAGAGATGGGCGAGGAGACCGGGCGGAGTGGCGGGCCACTTGGCGAGGTTCTGGATGAACAGCACCGAGTTGAACGGTCTGCCGCACAGGATCTGCGTCGTCTTCGCGTCGAAGGTGCAACCCGTCATCAGGATGAGACACCGCCCTTCGGTGCGGAGCACGAGGTCGGCACGCTCCTCGGGCGTCGAGGTCTGGAACTTCTGACGAAGCATGCCGCGCGCCTTCACGCGGGTGAGCTCGGGGACTTCACGGTCGATCGCGACCTTGTAGGTCTGCATGACGCGCTTCGGTCCCATGACTCGGCCGAGGACGATGTCGCCCGCTTGTGGGTTCCGGAGGAGGCGTCGCTCCACCATGACGTCGCGCAGGACGTCCTGCCGGCGTGACAGGATCTCGAGCCCCACGCTCGTATGATGGTGCGCCGCGACGAGACGCGCGTGCTCGAGTCCGTGAGACGCGTTCTCGAGGACGGCCCCGACGACGCGTGCCTCCGCGTCGAAGCAGAGCGCGAGGAGGTCGGCTCCGCTCGCCGTCTTCGCCGCCGCGACGCGCTCGTCGGTCGTGAGTTTGTGCCACTTCTGCTCGTAGAGCGCGCGGTACGTCCGCTCGTCGGCGTCGCGCGACGGCGTCTCCTCGGCGTCGACATCGCCAGGAATCGCCTCCTCTTCTCCGGGGGGCTCCTCCTCGCGCACCTCTTCGAGCTCGGCGGCGACGGGCATGGCACCCGACTGCGTCTCGATGCGCTCGGGTCGCACCGGCGCCTCCCGCGCGGGCTCCGGGTGCGAAGCGGCGAACGAGCTCGGGTCCATGCCGAGCGCGGCGGCGAAATCGGCGAGCGAGGTCACGTCGCCCTCGTCCGACGTTCCGGGGAGCTCCGGGTTCGAGCCGCTGTCCGCCAGGTATCCCGACGGCTCCGCCGCCTCGAGGACGACGGCCCCGGCGCCGGCGAGCTTCTCCACGATCTGCTCCACGCGCCGCTCGTCGAGCCCGGTGAGGGCGACCAGATCTCGCGTCGAGAGGCGCCCGTCGATGCGCGAGAGGACGAAGCCTTCCTCTGGCGTCAGCTCGAGCGCGCTCAGGGGAACCGGTCTCGGCCTGAGGGTCTTCACGATACCCCCAGCGTACCCTCGCCCGCGCGAGCCCGGAAATTCTTACACCTCGTCCGCCGAGCCGTCCGTTCGTCTCGGACATGTGCGCGCCGCGCGCGGTACGATCAGCGCGCGGTCACGGTGCCGACGACGAACTCGTCCGGATCGCCGACCACGCGCGCGGGGACGAAGCCGTCGCCCGTCGGCACCTTCACCACGGTCGTCCTCCCCGCGAGCTCGACGACCGCGCTGCGCTGCGCGCCGGCGGCATCGACGAGGACGACGTCGAGCGGGAACCGATACCCCCCCGCCGGGCCGCCCGTCTGCGTCTGCTCGACCCTCACCTCCGCATCGCCCGCCGTCACCGGTCCGAGGGAGACGACGAGCTCGGGATGCCCTCGGGTGTACACGACGTCACGGAAGTACACCGACAGGTCCTTCCCGCTCGCGGCCGACAGGGCCTTCTCGAGGTCGGCCGTGGTCACCGCGCCGAACGCGTTCGTGTCGAACCATGCGCGCAGGAAGGTGGTCATCGTGTCTCGCCCGACGATCCGCTCGAGCTGGCGGAGGACGCACGCGCCCTTCTGGTACGAGATCGCGTCGAAGATCGTGAGGACGTCGATCTCGGGGTCGGCCGGGCGGAGCGCGTGCCCGGCTGTCCTGTCTGCGGCCAGCCCGCTCGCGCGATAGCCCTCGAAGACGCGCCTGGCGGCGTCGGGCCCGTCGACCGCCTCGACCGCCTTCGCGGTCAGGAACTCCGCGAAGCCCTCGCTCAGCCAGAAGTCGTTCCAGCTGCGGATGCGCACGAGGTCGCCGCTCCAGTGGTGACCGAGCTCGTGGAACGCGGTCTTGCGCGCCGACGACGGCGACTGGAAGAGCGTCTCGTCCATGCTCACGACGGTCGCGTGCTCCATCCCACCGCCGAAGATCGGCTCCTCGAGGAAGCTCATCGTGCCCCAGCGGAACTTCCCGTACCTCGCCTCGAAGGCGTCGAGCACCTTCGGCACGTCGTCGTAGACGGCTTTGCGCGTCGCGACGGAGGTCCTCGCGTATGCGTACGACGTCACGGGCACACCCGAGGCGGAGCGGCTCTCCGTCCCCGTCCAGCCTGCGTACGCGGCGAGGTGGAACGCGTACGTCGGCATCGGCGTGAGCGCTTCGAAGCGCCAGGTGCGCGTGCCGTCCCGGTTGTCGCGCGGAGGGGAGGGGATGCCGTTCGCGAGGACGGTGTAGCCTCGCGGGAAGGTGGCGCGGAACGCCACCATCGCGCCGTCGCGCGGATGGTCGCGCAGCGGGAGCCAGCGGCGCGCCTTGCTCGGCCAGTTGAGGGTCGTGAAGATCTTCCTGCCCTCCGCGTTCCTCTGCTTGACCATGAAGCCCCCGAACGCGGAGAAGTCGTTCGGGTTCTTGCCGTCGGCCTGGAGGAGGGCGCCGCCGAGCCTCACGCGCCACGCGATCGTCTCTCCGCGCGCGACGGGGGCGGGCAGGGTGACGACGAGCTTCGCGCCGTCGCGGCGATGCGCCGACGGCACGCCCCCGACGGTGACCGCCTGCACCTCGTTCCCCTCGAGATCGAGGGAGAGCTCGGTGAGCGGGCTCGTGGCGACGAACGTACCGCGTACGTCGGCCGCGAACGACTCGGCCCCCGCGCGATCGTCGACCTTCAGGGTGACGTCGTAGCCGATCGCATCGACCTCGGGCAGCGTCGTGTCGACCGCGCCGATCGTGAAGCGGATCGCGTCCTCCGACTGCTCCGGCTCCTCTCCGAGAGCCCCGGGCGCCGCCGCGCCCGTCGTGAGGCACGCAGGCGTCAGACACGCGGAGGCGAGCGGCACGAGGCCGATGACCGTCCAGCGCACGAGCGACATCCGCTCATCCTACGACGTCAAGGATAGCCGGTCACGTTGACCGGCGCCGGCTGCGGCGTCGTCGCAGACGGGATTCCGATCTGTCCCCGGCTGTTCGAACCCCAGCACGCGATCTGGCCGCTCGCCAGCGCCGCGCACGAGTGCTCTGCGCCGGCGCCGAGCGCCGTCGCCGCGGCCGCGAGGCCCTGGACGACGACCGGCGTCGGGGTCGGCGTCGAGGCATCGGGACGCGCGGTGCCGTCGCCGAGCTGCCCTGCGCCCCCGCCGCCCCAGCACACGACGCCGCCGGACCTCCGGACGGCACACGAGTGGGTCGCGCCCGCGGCGACGTCGGTCGCGTCCTCGACGGAAGCGACCACGACCGGCGACGCGTTCGGCGTCGCGTTCGCTGCGCCGTTCCCGAGCTGACCATGACCGTTGGCGCCCCAGCAGGAGACCTGGCCGGTCGCCCGCAGCGCGCAGGTGTGCCTCGCGCCGGCCGCGACGCCGACGACGCCCTCGAGTCCGGGGACGATGACGGGCACGTTGCTCGGCGCCGTCGTCCCCGTCCCGAGCTGCCCGCTCGCGCCGTCGCCCCAGCACACGACGCGCCCTGCGGAGCGGACGGCGCACGCGTGCGACTCGCCCGCGGCGATCGCGAGCGCGTCGTTCAGGTTCGTCACCGGCGTTGGCTGCGGTCGCGTCGTGCTCGACCCGCCCCCGAGCTGGCCGGAGAGGCCGCCGCCCCAGCACACGACGGATCCGCCCGCGCGAATCGCGCAGCTGAAGTTGCCGCCCGCGGTGATCATCGTCGCGTCCGTGAGCCCTGCGACGTCCACGGGCGCGAGCGCGCGTGCATTCGTCTGGCCGTTACCGAGCTGCCCGTCGAGGTTGAACCCCCAGCAGGAGACCTTGCCGCTCGCGCGAACGACGCAGGAATGCTTGCCGCCGGACGCGATCGCGGTCGCGTCCGCGAGGTCCTTCACCGCGGTCGGCGCGCGAAGGATGCCGCCGTCGATCCCGCCGGTGCCCGTCTGGCCCTGCACGTCGTCCCCCCAGCACTTCACGTTGCCGTCGGGTCTTCGCGCGCACGTGTGGACCTCGCCGGGCGCGACCTCGAGGCGGTTCGGTCGCGCGACGTCGACGGCGGCGTCGACCGGAGCAAGGACGTCTTCGTCTTCGACGCCCGCGTCCTTTTCCGGGGTCACTGGTCGCTTCAACGCGACATCCTCGACGCCCACGATCGCGTTGCAGGCGAGGAGGCTCGCCATGACGGCGGCGAGCGCGAGGCTCGCGCGTGCGAGGGCGCGCCGTCCGATCACGGAAACGTCCCCCCGACCACGACCGCGCCCGGGCCGATGCCGGCGCGCACCCTCGCGGTCGGCGCGGTGAAGAAGAGGACGGCGCCCCCTGCGGCGAGCACGCCCCCGACGATGAAGGCCACCGTCGCGACGTTTCCCGCACGCTGCGCCTCGCCGGCGAGCTCCACCCCCAGCGCGTCGCACTCGAGCCCGCCGGACGGACCAGCGCAGCGCCCTTGCGCCTCCTCCCACTTCGAGCGGGTGCGGATCCCGAAGAACGCGCCGGCGGCGAGCGCGACGCCTCCGCTCGCGGCCGCGACGATCCCGAGCGTGCGCTGCGTTCCTCCGACGTCGTCGGGCTCTCTTCGCTCCTCCGAGGTCTTCGGCGGCCTCGGGTCGGGCGGCGTGAGCCCCTCCGCCTCGAGCGCGGGGACGTCGACGGTCGTGCGTGCGCGCTCGGCGACATCGATCGTCGCCGTGTAGGCGACCTTGCCGGGGCCGCTCACCTCGACGGTGTGCTTGCCGGGGTCGACCGGGACGGGGCCGCCGATGTTCGCGGCCTCGAGCGTCGCTCCGTCGAGCCTCACCGTCGCTTCGGCGAGGCGGTCCGCGCGGGCGAGCACGATCGTGATCTTCGCGAGCTTCGGCTCGAGCTTCTCCGCGTGTTCGCGCGCCGTCTTCTCGCGGTCCGCGCGGCCCGCCTTCTGCGCGAGCACGATCGCCTCCTCGTAGCGCGTCCACGCGCTCGCCAGCTGTCCGTTCTGCTCGTAGCAGTCGGCGAGGTTCAGGAGCGTCCCGGCGGCAGGACCGAGCTTGTAGCTCTGCAGGAACTTCGGGCACGCCTCGGCGAACCGCTTCGCCTGCATGAGGCGTCGGCCCTCCTGGAACTCGGCCTCGGCGGCGGCGGCGTTCGCCGCGGCGGTCTCCCGCGCGGTCGTCTGCGCGACGGCGACGCGGCTCGCGCCGCCCGTCACGGCGAGCGACGCGATCGACGTGAACGTCGCAGTGAGGAGCGCGCGGCTCCGCGTACCGTGGCGGGCGACCATCGTGGGGACGCCCTATGGATACCGCAACTGTGGCCGCGCCGCAGCGCCGGCGAAGGTACGGATGCTCCGCCCGGTTCCGCGCATCGGGCGTGCTCCCTCGTGTACCCTCGTGGGCGCACGCCATGTGTGAGCTCCTCGGGATGGAATGCAACGTCCCCACGGACATCGTCTTCTCCTTCTCCGGCCTCGCCCTGCGCGGAGGTGCGCGGGGACCCCACGCGGACGGTTGGGGGCTCGCCCTCTACGAGAAACGTGCAGTCCGCACGTTCCTCGAGCCTTCGGCGGCCGCGCACTCCGCGCTCGCGGCGTACATCAAGCAGAACCCGATCAAGACGCTGCTCGCGATCGCCCACGTGCGGAAGCGCACGCGAGGCCCGGTCTCGCTCGCCAACACGCACCCGTTCGTCCGCGAGCTCTGGGGTCGGCATTTCACGTTCGCGCACAACGGAACGGTACGAGACGTGAAACGGCATCGGCTCGGCCGCTTCCGGCCGATCGGGACGACCGACAGCGAGCAAGCCTTCTGCGCGCTCATGAATCGCCTGGAGCGCGCCTTCCCGAAGGGGTACCCGGAAGAGCGCGAGGCCCTCTGGGAGAAGGTCGCGGAGGCCGCCGCGGACATCGGCGAGGGCGGCACCTTCAACTTCTTGCTCGGAGACGGGTCGCAGCTCTTCGCGCGGTGTGCGACGAAGCTCTGTCACATCGTCCGGCGCGCCCCCTTCAAGACCGCGACGCTCGCGGACGAGGACTTCGTGGTCGACTTCTCCTCCGTGACGACGCCGCGAGACCGCGTCGCGGTCGTCGCGACCGCCCCCCTGACGCGGGACGAGACCTGGGAGATCGGCCGCCCCGGCGAGATGTGGGTCTTCCGGCGCGGAGCCCTCGTCGCGACGCTGTCGTCTTGACGAGGGAGACAGAGCGCGGGCGGTCACGTAGACTCCGATCGAGTGGCAGGCGGTCCCGTCGAGCAGGTACGGCACAGCACCGTCGCGATCCGTCGCGTCGTCGATGCGCGCATGGTCCGCGTGGTCTACCAGCCACTCGTCGACTTGAAGACGGGGAAGATCTTCGCCTACGAAGCGCTCGTCCGCTCGCTCTCGGACGACTTCGACAGCCCGATGAGCCTCTTCGCGGCGGCGGTGCAGCACGGATGCACGGGGGAGCTCGGGAGGATCATCCGCGAGCTCGCCATCGCGGGGAGCCAGAGCCACCCGCTCTTCCTGAACATCCATCCCGCCGAGCTCAACGAGAAGTGGCTCGTCCAGCCGGACGACCCGATCTTCCAGCACTCCGAAGACATCTACCTGGAGATCACGGAGGGCGTCCCGCTCTCGCACTTCCGTCTCTGCCAGAGCATCCTCCGCGAAGTGCGCGGCCGCGGCGTCTACCTCGTCGTCGACGACCTCGGCGCTGGCTACTCCAATCTGAAGTACATCGCCGACCTCCAGCCGAAGGTCGTGAAGCTCGATCGGGATCTCATCGCCGGTCTCCGCAAGGACACGCGCATGTACCGTCTCGTCAAGGCCATCGTCGTGCTCTGCCGCGAGCTCGATGCGCTCGTCGTCGCCGAGGGCATCGAGACGGTCGAGGAGCTCGACGCCGTCCGCGAGGCCGGCGCCCACTTCGGCCAGGGCTACCTCCTCGCCAGGCCCGCTTCGCCGCCGCCCCCCATCCACTGGCCCCGCTGAGCCGAGGGGGGC
>JALHPN010000031.1:25638-56973 GCA_022842465.1 Polyangiaceae bacterium
CGAGGGGGGCGTCGGGCGGGGGGGGCGTCGGGCGGGGGGCGTCGGGGGGGCGTCAGAGGCCGGAGATGCAGACGCGGTTTCGGCCGGTGCGTTTGGCTTCGTAGAGGGCGCCGTCGGCGTGGGCGATGAGCTCTTGAGGGGTGGAAGCAGGGGCTTCGGGGAGGGCGGCGACGCCGACGCTGATGGTGACCGGAAGGCGGCGCTCCTGGAACTCGAAGGTCGACTGCTCGACGGCGCCGCGGAGACGCTCGCCGAGGATGCCGCCGTTGAGGAGGGGGATCCCGCGGCAGATGACGGCGAACTCTTCGCCGCCGTAGCGCGCGAGCACATCCTCGGTGCGGACCATCCCTTGCGTGATCCCGGCGAGTCGGACGAGCACGGCGTCGCCGGCGAGGTGACCGTAGCTGTCGTTCACCTTCTTGAAGTGATCGACGTCGAACATGACGAGCGAGAGCATCGTCTGGTGCCGCTTCGCGTAAGCGAACTCGGTCTCGAGTCGGTCGAGGAAGAACTTCTTGTTGTAGACGCGCGTGAGCCCGTCGCGGAGCGCGGCGTCGTACATCTGCTGCTGGAAGCGCTCGTCCAGCTTGTCCTGATACGCGAACTTGAGGAGGGTGTTGGCCCCGAGACGGATCTTGTCCCCGTCCTTCAGCTCGTGGTGGTGGACCAGGTCTCCGTTCACGAGCGTCCCGTTCGCGCTCTGGAGGTCCTCGATCACGACGCGCGCTCCGAGCTGGAGAATCCGACAGTGGCGCCGCGAGATGCCGTCGTCGTGCAAGCGCAGCGTCGCGCTCGTGGCGCGGCCGATGACGATCTCGGGGCCCTCGACGCGGTGCATCTCTCCCACGTTCGACCCGGCGAGCACGACGAGGTACGCGTGGACTTGCTGCTTCCGCTGACGCAGCTCGTTCTCGAGCCCCGACAGCTTCGTGATGCGTGTGGCATCGGCCTCGTCCTCCGGACCCGCGCTCATGCTCGAGCGCAGTCGGACGGGCGGTTCCGAGGCCATGGCCACAGGGTGCCAGGTCCACGCATACCGTCAAGGCTGCGCGTACATGTTGGGTCGCCCGCGTGAGCGATCCGTGGCCAGGCGCCCGCGCGTAGTGGCAGGATGATGGTCATGGGTACCGCTCTCTCCCCTCGTCCGCTCCTGCTCCTCGCGCTCGTGAGCGCGGCCGTCGTCGCCGCATGCGACGCGTCGTCCACCGACGGGGGCGGGACGACGGGAGCTCCGAGCCCGGCCACGACACCGACGGCGCCGAAGCCGCCCCCGACGGGGCCCGACGACGCGCCGCCCGTGAGCGACCCGCTCACCTCCCCGGACGTGACCTGCAGCGGCGCAGCAGGCAGCTTCTACTCCTTCACGCTCCAGACGCTCACGTACAAGGAGCCGCTCCCGACCTGCCGCTTCGAGGGGAAGGTCCTCCTCGCCGTCAACGTCGCCTCGCAGTGTGGGTACACGCCCCAGTACGCGCCGCTCGAGGCGCTCTACCAGAAGTACAAGGCGCAGGGCTTCTACGTGCTCGGCTTCCCGTCGAACAGCTTCAATCAGGAGCTCGGCGACGAGAAGGAGATCAGCCAGTTCTGCGCGGACGAGTACAAGATCACCTTCCCGATGTTCTCCCTCGCGAACGTGAACCCGCCGGACGAGCAGCCGCTCTACACGTGGCTGAAGGCGCAGCCCGGCTACGGCGCCGCGATCCCCTGGAACTTCGAGAAATGGATCATCTCGAAGAAGGGCCAGGTCGCGAAGCGCATCGCCTACACGACGTCGCCGGACGACGCGGAGGTCACGGCCGCGATCGAAGCCGAGCTCGCGAAGTAGCGCGGCCTCACGGCACGAGCTCCTCGTCGTGCGCGTCGACGAGGACGCCCAGCATGCGCGCGGCGAGCGCGAACGGCACGAAGCCGGCCACGCCGCCGACGAGCGCGCCGGAGACGCCGCCGATCGCCGCCGCGAAGGCCGCTACCAGGACTGCGGCCGCCGCGAGCGCGCCGAGAAAGGCGCACGTCGTCGCATACGCGCGCGGGATCGCGCGGATGAGCCGGAGCGGCAGGACCGGGTTCAGCGCGGCTCCGAGGCCGTCATGGTGCGCGGTCACGATCAGGGCGGCGGGGAGGTAGAGCGCCCCGGCCGCAGCGAGGAGCGCGGTGACAGGGACGAGTCGGACCGCCAGATGCGCCGCGACGGCTGGGCCGAACGCGACGCCGAACGTCGTGAGCATGCGGAGGGCGGGACGCGTGATCCAATCGAAGAGGTCTCCCCCGACGCGCCCGGGATCGAGGTCGGGCTGGGTACGTCCCATCGCCGCCTCACGCAGGATCGCAAAGAGGTAGAGGCAGCGGATGCCGTGGGCGACCGCCGCGCCGTACCCGCCGAGGAGGGAGAGGGTCGTGGTGAGCACGGCGACGCCGAGGATGCTCGCCGCGGTAGCCGGTGCGAGCGGCCACCGAAGGACGGCGACGAGCTGCTCGTGGAGTGGGCGGACGACACGAGACCGTTCGTGGACGAGCGGCCCCCCGCAAGACGGGCACGCGAGCATCTCGGTTTCGCGCGCCCGGAGGACGCGCGCCTCGTCCGCGCCGACGACCCGGGCGCACGGGGCACATCGATGCGTCACGATCACGCCTGCCGGGATCACCCGGACAGCGTAGACATCCGGCGGAACGGAGGCGAGGGGGGCCGCGTCGGAGTCAGCGGTAGCGGTCGGGGTCGCTCGCCGGGTCGTCGAGGTCGTGGAGGAAGACGAGGTCGTCGTCCGTGAGGGGAAGGGCCTCGTCCGGCTCGTCGTACACGGGGATGAGGCCGCCGAAGGGGTCGACGGGTGCCTCGCCGCGCGCGAGGGCGAGGAGATCGGGGTCGATCACCGTGAGACGTGTGGTCACGGCCGGCGGAGGGGGCCCTGGCCGACGAAGAGGGGGGGGCACGCCGGGAGGGAACGGCCGTCGGGCGCGGATCTGTACCGCCGCGGTCGTGGAGTACGATCGCGAGAAGTTACGTGACGACGACCTCCCTCTGCCGCGCGCTCCTCGTCCTGAACGTGGGATGGTGCGCGCTCGCGGTCTCGGAGGATCGCCTCCCGGGCTGGCACATGTTCGAGGACGTGGAGCGCTTCGACGTGGCGCTGCGCGATCGCGAAGGCGCCGCCCTCGACGTCCGCGCCTACCTCCCCCGCCACGCGTGGCTCGTGCGCTACGACGAGCTCACGGAGGTCGTGCGTTTCGTCTGCGAGAAGGAGCGCGCGCGCGCTCCCTTCACCTTCGAGGAGCGCGTCCGCGGCGTCCGTGTCGAAGGTCTAGGTCCCGACGACTGCCGGATCCCGCGTGCGCCTCGCTGATCTCGACGTCGTCCGGCGTCGGCCGGCGCGCGCCTTCGAGGTGCTCTTCGGGCTCGCGCTCGTCGTCGAGGTCGTCACCGACGTCACCGCGGGTGGATGGGCCGTCCACACGGGCGCGCTCTACCCGTGGCGCTGGATCGGCCTCGTGCCGCTCTATCCCACCTGGCTCGTCGCGCTCCTCTGGGCCCTGACGACGGCGAGCGGCGCGGCGATCGCCCTCGGTCGTCTTCGAGGCGTCGCGCGCGGCGTGGCGGCGGTCGCGACGTTCTCCGCGGTCGTCGAGCGCTACTCGAACCACGGCGTCCTCCTCTTCCTCGTCGCGCTCTTCCTCTCCATCGGGGACGACGATCCGAGCGACCCCGGGTGGGGTGAGCGTCCCCACCCCTCGTTCGGCCTCGTCCGCGCGCAGCTCGTCCTCGTCTACGGTACGAGCGCCCTCAACAAGATCGTCCACGGGTTCGCGAGCGGACAGTCCCTCGCCAACCTGCTCGGATGGGACCTCTCCCTCGCGCGACCGCTCTCGCTCGCGGTGATCGCGGCGGAGCTCCTCCTGCCGGTCCTCCTCCTCTTGCGTCCGCGGGTCGGCCTCGCGGGGGTGGTGATGCTCCACCTCGGCTTCGCCCTCGTGATGCCGGGCCTGTGGTCGTTCGGGCTCGCCATGACCGCCGCCGCCGTCCTCTTCACGAGATGATGCGCAGCTCGAACGCGCGCTCGACGAGCCACACGGTCGCGAGCGCGAGGATCGTCGCGCTGCCGCCCACGAGCGCGACGCGCTGGTACGCGCCCGTGCGACGCGCCGCAAAAGCGAGCGGGACGAAGACGAGCACGATCGCCACCTGGCCGATCTCCACCCCGAGGTTGAAGCCGAAGAGCGTCGAGACGAGGTCCGAGCGCGGCAGATCGAGATCCGCCAGCGTCGCCGAGAAGCCGAACCCGTGCATGAGGCCGAGGAGGAACGCCGCGGCCCAGCGGTCCTGGCGGAGCACGGGACGCAGGTTGTTCACCGCCGCGAGCACGACGCTCGCCGCGATCGCGGACTCGACGAGCCTCGACGGCAGGGTGACCACGTCGAGCGCGGCCAGGGTCAACGTGATCGAGTGGGATACGGTGAAGGCCGTCACGATGCGCAGCACGTCGCCGACGGCGGGTCGGAGATCCTCGACGGCCGACCAGCCGCCTTGCCTCCGCCGGAGCACGCTGGGCAGGAGGAGCGCGAAGAGAAAGAGGACGTGATCGTAGCCCTGCCAGATGTGCAGGACGCCCTCGTGAACGACCTTCCGGAAGCTCGCGAAGCGCGATGCGCCCTCGAACGACACCTCCGCCGTCGTCCGCGTCGCGGTCGCCGTCGTCGTCCGCGTCGCGCCTCCTGCCTCGACGCGGACGAGCCCGCGGTGCTCTCGGTCGACGTCGAAGAAGAGGTGGTAGTCGATCGAGAGCACGCTCGAGGGGGCCGCGCACGTCGCGCCGAACCGGAGCACGGCGTAGGCGCCGTCGGAGTGCTCCACGACCCCCTCGATCGCCGGCTGGAACGTCGTCGTGCACGCGGAGGTGCCCGAGCGCAGGACGAGCCGTGAGGACGCGTGAGCGGACACGTCTGCCGCACGCGCCTGAATCTCTCCCCACGTGATCTTCGCGTCGCCGTCCGCATCGAGGTCGAGGGCGTGATCGAGATCGCGTACGGCGATGTCCCAGCGGCCTGCCGCGCTCGCGCCCGTCATGGTGATCGACAGGTAGCTGTCGCTCGGCTTGTGCGCGAGGACGTCGGGCGCGACGAGGGTCACGAAGAGGACGGCGACCAGCCCGAGGAGGAGCTTCATCGGAGCCTACCCAGGGCCTGGGCGACGGCCGGGTCCTCGAGGCTCGTCCTCTCGACGTGAGCGATCGCAGCCTGCGCCTCGCCTGGCGCGCGCGCGGCGGCCGCGGCCTCCAGCAGGACCCGCACGTCCCACGGCTCCTTCTGGACGTCGAAGTTCGCCTTCGCGAGGGCGAGCGCGCGTGACGGGTCGCCGGCGAGCTCGAGCCAGTAGCGCGCCTCCTCGCGGCGGTGCACGACGTCCCCTCGCGCCCGGCTCGCGTCGAACCGAGCGCCGAGCGCGGCGGCGTGTGCCGCGGCATCCTCGGCGCCGCTGCGCTTCTCGGCGATCGCGAGACGAAGGAGGAGGCCGTCGTTGCTCTCCTGGTCGCTCGAGAGCGAGATCGCCTCCGCGAAGCGCCCCGCATCGAGGAGGAGATCCGCGTATGCCCCGCGCGAGTACGCGTCCTTCGCATCCATGTCGAGCGCCATCCGGAAGTGCGCCTCCGCCGCCGCCGGATCGCCCGCGCGCAGCGCCATCTCACCGAGCACGGAGACCGCCCACTGCCGCTCGGCACCCGACGCGCGCGCAGACGCCGCCGAGAGGCGATCGTGCGCGTCCCGCGCGTGCCCGGTCAGGCTGTCGATCTGGGCGGTGCACACCAGCGCAGCGAGCGGCGCGCCCAGCCCCTCCACCGTCGCGCATGCGTCCCGCGCCTCCGCGTACCGTGCGCGGACGGTGAGCACCGTCGCCTTCGTCAGCCATGCCTGCACGTCACCCGGCGCGATCGCGACGGTCCGATCCAGCGTCGCCAGCGCGGCGTCGAAGTCGTGGAGCGACTGCTCGATCGTCGCGCGGAGGACGAGGACCTCGGGCGGCGCGTCCGCGGCCGACCACCACGGCGCGAGAGCGGCCTCGGCATGTCCGAGGTATCGGGGATCGGCCCGCTCGCGCGAGAGCACGACGTCGAGACGCGCCAGGGCGACCGCCGCCCGCAGGTCCCTCGCATCCTTCGCGAGGACGCGCCTCAGCTCGGCGATCTCACGACGACGGCTGTCGTTCGCGGCGAACGGGAGCGTCGTCACGACGGTCGCGGGGTCGAGCGGGGCGACGACGTCGGCGTGCGACGACGCCGAGCGCCCGAAGACGACGAGCGCCGTGGCGACCGCCGCGGCGAGGCCCAGGAAGGTGAGACGCGAGGCGCGATCCACGGGAGGCCTCAGAGCTTCACGACGAGATTCTTGATCTTCAGCGCGTCGGCATCGCATGCCGCGCTCTCGCTCGTGCGGTGGATCGCGACGGTCGCGTTCCGGACGCGAAGCACCTCGCGGCGCGGGATCGTCTTGATCGACCCCGCTGCAACTCCCTTCCTCGCCGCGGCCTCGTCGGCGAACTCGCACACGACGACGTAGACGTCGGACGTCGTCGCGATCCGGTCACAGAACGTCGCGCCGACGCCGCCGGCGTAGACCTGGAGACGCTGCGCGATCGGGAGCTCCAGCTGCCCCCGGATCGCCTCGAACACGGTCGCCGCGCTCGGGTTCGACGCGCCCGACGCAGCCTTCTCCGCGGCGAGCTTCGAGCCGATCGCGTTCAGATCCATCCCGCCGAACGGATCGTTCCCCCGGGCTGGGACGGACGGCGTGGCCGCGGCCGCGCCCGACCCTCCGGACGGGGAAGGCGACGAGGCCGCCCGAGCGTGCTCGTGCGTCGAGGATGCCCTGCTGCCGGCGCCGTAGGCGATTCCCGCGACGGCGCAGGCGCCGAGGGCGGCTCGAACGATGGTCTCCTTCGCATTCATTCCCGTCCTACGCGTATCCCTCGCCCACGGATCCGTCCCTGTCGCTCGGGCGTAGCGTCGCCGGAGCCAGCTTCGTCGATGCGGTGATGGGTCGACGTCACGAGCTTCCAGGAGGAAACGTATGAGACATCGGCTTGGTTGGACGGCGGCGATCGCCGCCGGTTTCACGCTGCTCGGCGCGGCTACGGAGGCGGAGGCCTCGAGCCACCGCGAAGCGCCCTTCGTGACGAAGAATCCGAAGGTCGACAGCACCGACTTCTACATGTTCCGGAGCTACCAGGCAGGGCGCGAGGGGTACGTCACCCTCATCGCGAACTACCTGCCGCTCCAGGACGCGTACGGGGGCCCGAACTACTTCTCGCTCGACCCGGAGGCGCTCTACGAGATCCACATCGACAACAACGCGGACGGCGGGGAGGACATCACCTTCCAGTTCGATTTCGCGAATGACCTGAACGGCGGCGCGAACGGCATCGCGCTGCCGATCACGCTGAAGGACGCGAACAACGCGAACGTCACGAAGACGAATGCGGTGCCGCTCCTCAACGTGGGCCCGATCACGGCGGCCGACAGCACGAAGCAGCACGTCCTCGAGACGTACACCCTCACGATGGTGAAGGGCGATCGCCGGACCGGGCAGGCGACGAAGCTCGGGACCACGTTCAGAAAGCCGATCGATCGCGTCGGCACGGCCTCGATCGCGGACTACGACTCGTACGCGAACTCCTTCGTCACGGAGTTCGACATCCCGGGGTGCACGCCGCCGGCGGGCACCAAGCCGCGGGTCTTCGTCGGGCAGCGCCGTGAAGGCTTCGCGGCGAACATCGGCGTCATCTTCGACCTCGTTCAGGGGCCGAACAATCAGGACTTCTTCAACGCGATCGCGAGCGGCGCCTCGGGTCGCAACGCCGGCAACCCCGACGACACGGGGCTCCTCTACGGGAAGAACGTCACGACGCTCTCGCTCGAGGTCCCCGCCTCGTGCCTCGTCGCGGGTGCGCAGCCCATCCTCGGCGGCTGGACGACCGCGAGCCTGCGCCAGGCCCGCGTCCTGAACCCGACGGCCTCGTACACCGTGCCTGCCAAGGAAGGCGGCGCGTGGACGCAGGTCTCGCGCCTCGGGATGCCGCTCGTCAACGAGGTGGTCATCGGCCTGAAGGACAAGGACAGGTTCAGCTCGTCGTCACCGAAAGGCGACGCCCAGTTCGCCGACTACGTCACGCACCCGACCCTGCCGGCCCTCCTCGAGGCGCTCTACGGGGCGCAGGGCGCGGTGGCGCCGAAGCGGGTCCGCAGCGATCTCGTCGCGGTCTTCGCCCAGGGCGTCGAGGTGACGAACGCGGCGGACGACACCAAGATCAAGCTCACCCAGAACACGACCACGGGCGTCTACGAGTACGTCCGCCTCAACACGGCGGCCGCGCTCGGGAACCCCACGCCACGGGACAGCCAGAACCGCCTCGGCGCGCTCGGCTGCTTCCGCGACGACCGCAAGGTGGTCTTGAACGACCCGGCGTGCGACCTCCACGGCTTCCCGAACGGCCGCCGGCCGGGCGACGACGTCGTCGACATCGCCCTCCGGGTCGTCATGGGGGCGCTGTTCGCGTCCGACGAGGACGCTCCGAACCGCAACGTCCCGCTCACCGACCTGAACTACAACGCGTCGGAGCAGTTCCTCGACGCGTTCCCCTACATGCAGCGTCCCTTCCCGGGCAACGGGGGAGTGTACTGAGCCATGCAGAGACACCTTCCATGTCTCGCCCTGGCAGGCGCCCTCTTGCTCGTCGCCTGCGGTGACGACGACGGCGGCGCGATGGACCCGCCCGACGGCGGGGCGAGCTCGAGCTCGTCCTCCGGCGGCGTGGACGGGAGCGCCCCCGACGGCGCGAGCCCGGACGGCGCCGTCCCGGGCTGCACGTTCGCGACCTACGTGATCGGGCTCGTGACCGCGAGCACGAACGCGACCGCCCAGCCCGACACGACCCTCGGCGCAAGCTGCGCCGACAGCACGTCGCAGGACGAGTTCAAGTCGCTCTTCCCCTGAGCGACGACGAATCCTCGACACGAACGACGAGGCCCGGCGCGACGGTGACGTCGCCCGGGCCTCCGTCCGTCGCGCGCGGTTCGGTCACTCCGTGATCGTCACCTTGTTCATCTTCACGGGGGTCGTCGGGCGATCGCTCGCGTCGGTGCGCGTGCTCTCGATCTTCTTCACGACGTCCATGCCCTCGGTCACCTTGCCGAAGACCGGGTGCTTCGACGGTCCGGGCGAGAACCAGTCGAGGTACGCATTGTGGACCGTGTTGATGAAGAACTGGCAGGAGCCGCTGTTCGGCCGGCCGGTGTTCGCCATCGACAGCGTACCCGGCTCGTTCGAGAGCTTCGCGTCCGCGGGGTGCTCGTCCTGGAGGGGACCGAGGGGGCTGTCGCCGGTGCCGGCGCGCGGGCTCTGCGGGTCCTTGCTGTGCGGACAACCGAACTGGAGCATGAAGCCGTTGATCACGCGGTGGAAGTGCAGGCCGTCGTAAAACCCGGTCTTCGCGAGCTTCACGAAGTTGCCCGCCGTGATCGGCATCTTGTCCATGAAGAGCTCGACCTTGATGTTGCCGAGGGACGTCTCGAGGAGCGCAGTGGGGTTCGCCATGGGCCGGCAACCTATCGCGAGGATCCGCCCGTTGTCGACCCAAGGCGGCGCGAGTTCACTCGCGGCTCAGCGCCGCGTGACCTCGAAGGGGAGCGCCATCTTCTGAGGCTGGGCCTGGGGGAGGAGCTCCCAGCGCTTCACGTGGGCTTCGACGCAGCCGCGCATGGTGGGGCTGCCGCCGGTCGCCGTCGCCGAGCGGACGCGGCCGTCGACGCCGACCTCGAACGAGACGTTCACGCGCGTCGCGGTCCCCTGGACGCCGCGCCAGCACGATGCGCCGATGTCACGCTTCGTCAGGCGGACGACGTTGTCGGTCACCGACGTCTTGGGGCCGTCGTCGAGCTCCAGGGTGACGCCGGTGGGCGTCGGGATCGGCGGGAGTCTCGTGCCGTTCAGGCTCGCGGCGGAGGCCTTGTCGCGCCCGCTCACTGCGAGCCCCGCGATGAGGAGGAGGCCGAGGAAGATGCCCGACGCGAGGTAGGCCGAGAGGGCGAGCCAGGAGGACGGCAAGCGGCGCGCACCCATCGCGCTCCGGAGGCGCGCGAGCGGTCCGGGTCGGCGACGGTCCCGCGTTCCTGGATCGCACGGCCGCTCGAGGGCGGGCGCGCTCTCACGGGAGGGGTCGTGGTCCCAAGACATCGTAAGGAGGCGCTCGCAAGGTGCGCGCCGACCCTCGCGTCGGATCCCCTTGGATCCACGCGACGGCGAAGCCACCGCGATTTCAGGCATCCTCGTCCCCGCGTTCCGCTACGAACGGCATGTCGCCGCGTGCCCGGATCTCAGGTGCGGGGGTCCCGCGATCCACAGCGTCCCCGCGACGAGACAGCACATCGCGGCATCCACAGGGAGCCCATGTCCAACGAACGACTCGTTCTTTCCACGTCCCGCGTCGCCGCGTCCGCCCAGCCGAAGGTCACCGGCTTCCACCGCGAGGTCCTCGAGGAGGTGGAGGCCGCCGTGACCCGCGACCGCGTGGTCGTCGTCGGCATGGCGCAGAACCCTCACGTGCGACGGGCTCGGAAGGCCCTCGAAGCCGCCGGCATCGCGTTCCGCTACCTCGAGTACGGCAGCTACCTCTCCGACTGGAGGAGGCGCCTCGCGATCAAGATGTGGAGCGGATGGCCGACGTTCCCCCAGGTCTTCGTCGACGGCGCGCTCCTCGGCGGCGCGAACGAGACCGAGGCAGCGATCGCCGCGAAGACCCTCGTCTAGGCGGGACCACAAAAAAATTTAGGCCCTCGGCAAACCATTTTGCCGAGGGCCCTTGGCACGATCGGGCGCCTGCAAGTCCGACCACACCAAGCTTGCCGAGCCGCGGGACGGTGCGTCCTCGTCGTCGCTCGTGCAGGGGGGTAATGCAGCTCGCGGTCCATCGCGTGGGCAACCGAAAAGCGAAGTGATTCCGAGGTGTCGATCCGATTCCGCGGATCGGCTTGCCCGCGGCCTGCACTCCGAGTGCACGCGACTGCACTCGGGCGCGCTGCGCGAGGTGCAGGGATGTGCGCACGCGGTGCCACTCCTTCCGGCGTCGGTCGGCCGGTGCTAGAGCGCGGCCCGCCATGGCCGCCGCCGCCTCGTCCGACACGCCCGCCCCGACGCCCCCGCCTCCGCCCGAGGTGCCCGAAGCGAGGCTCTCCTTCGGCGCGACGCTGAAGACGTTCCCCCGCTCCTTCTGGATGGGGTGCGTGATCGAGATGTGGGAACGGCTCGCGTACTTCGGGGTGCGCGTCGTCGTGCCGATCTACATCATGCAGGCCGACGAGCCCGGCGGCCTCCACTTCACGAAGGACGCGAAGGCCACGATCTACGCGTGGTGGTTCCTCGTCGGCTCGCTCATCCCGATGATCAGCGGCGGCTTCGCCGATCGCTACGGCTACAAGAAGACGATCGCCCTGTCGGCGACGCTCAACGTCTTCGCCTACGTGCTCATGGCGAACCTGCGGAGCTTCGGCGGTTTCTTCGCCGCGGTGATGCTCCTCGCGCTCGGCACCGCGCTCTTCAAGCCCGGCCTCCAGGGCACGCTCGCCCAGTCGATGACGAAGGGGAACTCCAGCGTCGGCTGGGGCCTCTTCTACTGGCTCGTGAACGTCGGCGGCGCGATCGGCCCGCCCTTCGCCGGCTTCATGCACGGGATGGGGTGGAAGTGGGTCTTCTACGGCTCGGCCGCGATCACGTGCCTGAACTTCCTCATGCTGTTCACCTATCCGACCGTCGAGTCCGGCGCGGACAAGCGTGACGGCATCGCCACCGTCGCGTGGAACACGTTCCGGAACATCTGGGACGCTCGCCTCCTCGCGATCATCGCGATCTTCAGCGGCTTCTGGATGATGCTCTACCAACTCTGGGACTTCATGCCGAACTTCTACGCCGACTGGGTCCAGTCGAGCGGCTTCGTCGCGTCGAGCCCCTGGCTGCCGGCTTCCTGGGTGCAGACGACCGCGCGCGGCGTCCAGCTGAAGCAGGAGAACGCGATCAACCTGAACGCGGCGCTCATCGTGCTCCTCGTCATCCCGATGTCCTTCCTCGTGCGGAAGCTCCGCGTGCTCTCGGCGATCTCGATCGGCATCTCCATCGCCGTCGCCGGGACGATCGTCTACGGCACGTCCCCGAGCGTCTACGTCGTCTTCGCGGGCATCGTCCTCTTCTCGCTCGGCGAGATGCTGACGGGCCCGAAGAAGACGGAGTACTTCGCGCTCATCGCGCCCGCTGGCAAGAAGGCGTTGTACCTCGGCTACGTGAACATCCCCGTCGCCCTCGGCGGCGCGCTCGGCGCGAAGATCGTCGGCTGGTTCTACGGCGAGAAGGCGACGCTCGCGCTGCGCTACCTCGCCGAGAAGACGGACTACGCGCAGGGGAAGGGGACCTGGGACGGCGACGTCGACCACCTCGAGGCCTTCCTCGGTCTGAAGCGCACCGAGGGCGTCGCGAAGCTCGCCGAGGTGCTCCACCAGGACGCCAACGGCGTCACGCAGCTGCTCTGGGAGACCTATCAGCCGTACAAGATCTGGTACTTCTTCGCGGCCGTCGGCTTCGCGTCCCTCCTCGGGATGCTCACCTTCGGCCGCATCGCGAAGCGCTGGAAGGAGATGGACGTCTAGCTCACGGGCAGCAGAAGAGGGGGACGCCGAGCTCGTCGCTCTTCTGCTCGCAGCCCGGCCTCGACGCGGTCCCGCCGTCGTCGTGCGGAGGGCACGCGTAGCTGTGGGGCTTGCCGAGGGCGCCGCTGCAGACGCCGTCGCGGTCGGGCTGCGCGACGCACTCGTTCGTCGTGCAGCAGTACGTCTCGCCGAGGGAGCTCGACGACGCCCGCACGCAGCTCGCGAAGCCGGGCGGCCCACCGTCGACGCAGACGTAGCCGTAGGGGCGGCCGCACGCGTCGTTGCACGACGAGCCCTTGCTGCCGAAGCCGATACACGTCTCGCCCGGCTGCGTCGCCTTCGGCTTGCCCGGGCACTCCTCCGTGAACGGCGAGTCGGGCTTCTTCGCCGCGTCGGGCGCGCTCCCGGCGCCCCCCTCTTCCCGGCTGCTCCCGTCGGGTCGGCTCTCCTCCGCGGGGCCGCCGTCGTCCGTCGCGATGCCGACGACGTCGTCGTCGTCGCCGGCGCATGCGGCGAGGCCGCGTCCGGCGAGGCCGAGGAGAGCGAGCGAGGAGAGGGCGAGCGCGGAGCGAGACAGGCGAGCCATGGCGCGTGAGGTATACGACGCGCGCGGGCTCAGCGCACGGCGGGAGGCGACGGCGCGACGAGGAGCGGCGACACGAGGGCCGAGCGCCCGCGCGCCAGCGCGTCTGCGCGGGCGCCGCTCTGCACCGCGCCGAGGAAGCCTCGGATCCCGGGAGGCTCGTTCCCGTTCCCGTGGACGAGCACGACCGTGCGCGGGCCGATCGGCTGTCCCTTCGCGATCCACGCGTTCGCGTCCAGCGGGAGGAGCGAGAGGCGCGCGAGCTGGCGGAGACGGTTCGCGTCGTGGACGAGGCCCGGGAAACGGAAGAGGACGCTCGGCGCGAGCCCGCGCGCGAGGAGCGCTTGCTCGAGGCCGAGGACCTCCGCGTCGAAGTCGACCGTCCCGGCGGTGAGGAACGTCGCGCGGCGGCACGCCTCGTCGAGGCAGTTCAAGGGGTGCGTGCTCGAGTGGTTGATCCACGTGATGGCGAGCTTCCGCGTGTCGCCCCACGAGACGATCTGCGAGAGCTCGTTCGGATGTGCCCGTGCCCAGCCGCCCGTCATCGCGATGCCGACGGGCACGGGCCTTCCGAGGCGGTCGCTCAGCCCTACGGCCCACTCGAAGAGGGCCTGATCCCAGGGACGCCTCGACTGACACATGTCGATCGTGAGCGCGAACGGCTCCTGGGCGTCGCCGGCGTCGGCCGACGCGGCGATGCGGTCGAGCGCGCGATTCGCGGCGGCGGCGCGCGCCGTCTCGGCGAGGCTCGCGACGAAGGGAGAGCTCGCGAAGGCGTCGCCCGCGCGCGTGGTGCGCGCGAGCTCCGCGTCGCTCACCACCGCGGACGTGAGCGTGTCGACGTCGACGACGACGGACGTGGGGACGCCGTCGAGGCGGAAGCGTCGGATCGTCGCGAGCTTCGCGTCGCGGGTCGGCTTCACGCCGAAGCGGATCGCGACGTCGGCCGTCGCGACCCTCGTCTCGGGCGGTGACACGGCCTCGAGACCTTCGGCCGCATGGGCTGTCACGGCCTCAGAAGCCGATCCGGTGTCGTCGTCCTCCGCCGCGTGCTCCCCGTCGAGCGGGGCGTCGTCGCCGTCGTTCGCGTCTCCCGCCGCCGCGCAGCCCGTCGTCGCGAACGAGCCGAGCGAGGCGAGCGAGGCGAGGGCGACGGCCGAGAGGAAGAGCGTGCGCGCAGGCCGGGGAAGCAGGGCCATGGAGGTCAGACCCCATGTCATGCAACGGGTGGGCCCGTACCCTACACGCGAGATCTCCGCGAAAAGGAGCCCCTCACCGGGACGATTCGGGGGACCCGCGATCCATGGCCTCGGATGCCGCAGCCCCTGAGGGGGCGCGCATGAACCCGATCGCCCGCATCCATCCGCGGCCTCGCGCAGCGTATGATGGCTCTACACGATGGCGGGTGACCCCTCGCAGCCGCCCGGGCCGCCCCGGCCCGGACCTCCTCGACCCACGCCGCGTCGATCGGAGCGTCCCGTCGGCAGCGACGCCCCGCGGAGCGAGCGTCAGACCTACGCGCCGCCGCTCGGCCCGTCCGAGGTGTCGCCCGACTTCGGCCTCGAGCCCGACGACGCGCGGCTCCAGGGGATCGGCACGATCCCGCTCCGTCCGCTGATCGACATCGCGACGCCGAAGCTCGTGCTCGTCGTCGAGACCGAGAACGGCGTCGCCGCCTCGCGCACCATCGTGCACGAGGGAGACAACTGCCGGATCGGTACGCACCCGTCGAACGACCTCACGCTCGAGGACCAGTCCGTCTCGCGCTTCCACTGCCGCATCGTCACGGGCGAGCATGGCTGGCGCATCGAGGACTCCGGCTCGACGAACGGCACGTTCCTCCAGGGCCTGCGCATCTACGGCGCTGCGCTGCCCGACGAGACGGTGCTCTCACTCGGCGCATCGACGATCCGGATCCGCACGGAGAAGCAAGAGGCCAAGGCGCTCGTGCCGATGATGCCGAGCTTCGGCTCGCTCACGGGCACCGGCCGCTCGATGCGGAAGCTCTTCGCACTCCTCGAGAAGGTCGCGGCGAGCGAGATCAACTGCTTCATCCAGGGCGAGAGCGGCACGGGCAAGGAGCTCGTCGCGACGGAGATCGTCCAGCGCGGCGCGCGCGCCGACAAGCCGTTCGTCGTCGTCGACTGCGGCGCGATCTCACCGAGCCTGGTCGAGAGCGAGCTCTTCGGCCACGTGAAGGGGGCGTTCACCGGCGCCGATCGCGATCGCGTCGGCGCCTTCGAGGCGGCGGACGGGGGGACCGTGTTCCTCGACGAGATCGGCGAGCTACCGCTCGAGGTGCAGCCGAAGCTCCTCCGCGCCCTCGAGCAGCGGGAGATCCGCCGCGTCGGCGAGACGAAGGTCCGGAAGGTGAACGTGCGCGTCGTCGCGGCCACCCACCGCGATCTCGAGCGCGAGGTGAACAAGGGCACGTTCCGCGGTGATCTCTACTTCCGCATCGCGGTGATCACCGTGCGCGTCCCGCCGCTCCGTGAGCGCATCGAAGACCTCCCCCATCTCATCCACTCGTTCCTCTCCCAGGCCGACGCGAGCGGGAGCGAGCACCTCTTCGGACCAGAGGTCATCGCCGAGCTGTCGAAGCACGAGTGGCCAGGCAACGTGCGGGAGCTGCGGAACTACGTCGAACGAAGCGTCGTCCTCCAGACGGCGCGGATGACGATGGTCCCCTCGACGGGCCCGGCGAAGAGCGCGGAGCCGTCACTGGGCGCGCTCGCCGCCGCCGTCGGTGCGCCCGTCACGCGCGTGAGCGGTCGGCCCATCGAGGACGTCGCGGCCGAGGTCGACGTGACGGTCCCGTTCAAGGTCGCCAAGGAGTCGCTCATCGAGCGCTTCGAGCGCTCCTATCTCCGCGGCATCCTCGAGCGCGCGGGCGGGAACATGACCCTCGCGGCGCGCCTCGCCGGCATCGACCGCATGTACCTCCACCGCCTCGTGCAGAAGCACGGCACGAAGGACGAGCTCTCGAAGGAGCCGAAGTGACGCGGGCGCGGGGCGCTCACGTCACCGCGCGCACGCCTCAGCTCTCGTCGTCGGGCGCCGACCCCGCGTCCGCGCAGCAGCGGAAGCCGGTCGAGTAGTCGTAGTACGTCGGAGCGTGCGCCGTCGTGCGGTACTCGCAGCCTTCGCCGTTGAGCTTCGTGTCCAGGTAGTACCCGCCTCGGAAGCTGCCGTCGTCGGTCCACTCGTGGACGTTGCCGACCATGTCGTGCACGCCGTAGCCGTTCGTGCAGGCCTCGGCCGCGCCCGTCTTCTCGACGGTGTTGCCCATCTGGTTCGCGCGCGGATCGTTCAGCGTGCGCGCCGAGCGCTCGCCGCCGTACATCACGCTCAGGGGCGACGTGCGGTTCGTGTCGACGCAGCGGCTCGCGACGCGCTCGTTGCCGTAGGGGTACTTCGTCGCCTCGGGGCCCTTGCACGCGGTCTTCCACTCGGCGGCCTTGCAGAGGCGCTTGCCCGCGGCCTTGCACGCGCGCTTCGCGTCGACCATCGAGATGTGAGCCTGCGGGACGGAGCCCTTGCGCGAGACGGCCTTCACGCGGTGACCTTCGGGGGTCTGGTGCGCGCTGAACGGGGTCTCGCGGCCGTCATCCGTGATCTCGACGAGCGACGCCTCGTAGCGGTCCACACAGCTGGAACCGACCTGCGCCATCGACGCCGGGCACGCCGCCTTCACGACCTGGGGAGCGCGCGACGCGTAGAGCGACGGCGTGCGGGCGGCCACGAGGACCGCGGGGGCGACAGGCGCCGACGCGAGTGACGTCGCGCTCACACCGAGGATCGAGCTGGCGGCGAGGGCGAGCCCTGCAAGGCGGCGGAGCCGGGCGCGAGCGGTGGCGGTGGTCGACATGGCGAGGGGCGTCCTGCGAGGTTCGGGCCAGTTGGAGGTCAAACGATTCCGGCCAGTTCGGCGAGGCGCTCCGCGAGGATTGAAGTCCTCGTTGAGGACCGCCCCGAGGACGACGGTCCTCGAAACCGCCTCGGAAAGGCAACTTTCCCGCAGGTTTCCTGGGGCGTAAGGGGCGCTATGCTGCCGGGATGACACGCTTTCAGGGGGCGTTCACGAAAGGCCGCGACCTCGCGAAGCCCCGCGTCCAGGCCAAAGCCCATCTCGGCGCCCTGGCCCCGAGGTGCGAGGACGACCCTCGAGCGAAGGGAAGGCGCCGCTGAACGCAGTGACCGCCGAGGAGGCGACTACGTCGTCACGCCGGATCGACGTCGTCGAGTGGCTGCTCGTCGGCGGCGCGACGCTCTTCTTGTACCCGCTGTCGCTCCTCCTGCGCGCGCTCCTCGGTCTCGATCCCGCCGAGCTCGCGGTGGGCTTCCTCACGTTCCACCTCGCGTACGTCCTCAACGACCCGCACTTCTGCGTGACGTACCTGCTCTTCTACCGTCGCGCGCCGCGGGTCGACGTGGGACGCGCCCAGCGTGCGCGATGGTGGCTCGCCGGGGCCGTCACGCCGATCGCCCTGGTCGCCTGGGCCGTCTTCTCCCTCGCGACGCGGTCGGCGCAGACGCTCGGGTGGATGGTGCAGCTCATGTTCCTCCTCGTGGGCCTTCACTACGTGAAGCAGGGCTTCGGCGTGATGACGGTGCTGTCGCTCCGTCGGGGCGTCGTGCTCGCGGTGCGCGAGCGCCTCGCCCTCCTCGCCCACGCGTATGCCGGTTGGGCGTTCGCGTGGGCGAACCCTGCGATGGCGGCGGGCGAGTTCGAGGAGAAGGGCGTGGTCTACTGGGCGCCCGCGCATCCGCGCTGGCTCGAGCTCGTGACGGGCGCTCTGTTCGCGGTGAGCGCCATCGTGCTCCTCGTCGTCCTCTTCGCACGGAAGGGGCCGAAGCCGCTCCCGCTCGTGCCGCTGAGCGGCTTCCTCGTCACGGTGTGGGCGTGGACGATCTTCTCGGCGCTCGATCCGCTCGTGCGCTACGTCATCCCCGCGCTCCACTCCGCGCAGTACGTCTACTTCGTCTGGCTCCTCCGTCGGAACGAGGCGGCCGCCGAGGAGGGCCCGCCGAGCTTCGGCCGCCCGGTCGCGGTCCGAATCGGGCTCCTCGCCGTGGGGGCGCTCCTCCTCGGCTGGTTCCTCCTGCGCGGCGCGCCCTCGTTCCTCGACGCGCTCCTCGTGCCGAGGCCGAAGCGCGGAGTCGATCCGGGGCCGTTCGGGGAGACGCCGTTTTTCGCCGCGTTCTACGTGATCGTCAACATCCACCACTTCGCGATGGACGCCGTTCTCTGGCGACGGGAGAACCCCGACATGCGATGGCTCCGCGGATGAGTCCGTCGTCGTCCGTTCGAATGACGCGCGTTCCGCTCCGTCGAACCTGGATGCTTGCAAAGCTCACCTTGGCCTCGGCCCTCGCCGGACTCACCGTGGTCCTCTTCGCATGCTCGGGCGGAGGTGCGAGCCAGGAGGACGAGTGCGAGGACTTCCTCCAGCTGACCCAGGAGTGCTACGCGCGCGCCGGTCGGACCGTGGCGACGAACAGCGCGGCGTGCGGTGACCCGAACGCCGTCAGCCCGCAGCAGCGCGGACAGATCTCGTGCTCGCTCCAGTACCGGGACACGTACTGCAAGATCATCGCGGCGAGCGCGAGCCGCGACACGAGCGGAATCGATCCGCGCGACCCCGACGTCGTGAAGCTCAACGCCTGCACGGTCGCGAGCACGCTCACGGGCGCTTGCCGGGAGGCCGTCCTCGCGATGGCGGACTGCGGCGTCGCCTATTCCTTCGGCACGTGTGAAGGAGCGAGCCTCGCGCTCGCCACGTGCGTCGTGGCGCACAAGGCCGGCGCGTGCGCGACCCACTCGCCGAACCGGACGTCGACGGTCACGCCCGAACAGGAGGCCTTCCAGAAGTGCCAGGTCGACGCCCAGCGCGCTGCGATCGACGCGGGCGGACGCTGATCAGCGTCCCGCGTCGACCTTCGACTTTCCGCATGTGCCCGCGGCGACGACGCCGAGCTTCTTCTCGCCGAGGACGGTGACCTTCCCGTCGGGGGCGACGCGCACGCGCTGCTCGGTCTTCACGCGGTCTTGGCCCTCGCACGTCTCCGCCTCGGCGGTGACGACCCAGCTGCCGTCGCCGCGCTTCTCCACCGGCGGCCCGTCGCACTTGACCGCACGTTCGACCGGAGCCGCTGCCGTCGCGCGTCCGAGCGCGACGACAGCCGCCTCCTCCGCCGTGTCGACTGGAAGGAGGAGCGCCTTCGCGTCGTCGGGGTTCAGGATCGTCGCGACCTCGTCACCCTTCGTCACCCGGATCATGAGCGCGCCGGGAACGCCTCCCGCGATCGCGCCTTGCCACAGTCCCGTGACCCGGCTCGGCGTCGAGGCGAGAGACTGCATGCACTTCGCCTCGTTCTTCGCGCCCTTGCACTTCGAGCCGAGGGAGAACACGTTGTAGAGCTTCACGGCATAGGCGTTCTCGGGCTTGTCGGTGTCGAGCTCGAGCTGCTGCCTCACCATCTCGGCATACTCGACGCCCGACGCGAGCTTCGCGTTCTTCGGGATCCGGAACGAGACCTCGTCCGTCGACAGACACACCTTGGTGGTGGCGACGACCTTCTCCGGGTCGCGCGTGCACCCGGCGAGGACGGACGCGAGCGCGATCGCGGCGAAGGACGTGACGGCGAGCGGGGCGCGTTTCATCGGCCCACTATGTGCCGCGATCAGGGCTCGTCGTCCAGGGCCTCGACCGGCGGCGCCTTCTTCGCGTGGAGGTGCCCGCGCGCGTCCACGGTGTAGCCCGTCTCGAAGCCGACCGTCGTGCGTCGACCGCCGGCGGTGGTGCTCGGCACCCTGGCGATCTTCGTGACGACGCCGGCGTCGCAGGTGAGCTCGCGCTTCCCGGCGACCCTTCGCACGCGACAGGCGACGGCGCGATCGGTCACCTGCTCCCAACCGACCCAGGGGGTGTCGGCGGTCGGATCTTCCATGTCGACGCCGCGGCCGGAGCTCTCGACGACGACGAGCGCGGGATGGGCGCCGCCCTCGACGCGGATGGCGGTGATGCCGAAGTCCCGCGTGATGCTGAAGCAGCCGGGATCGTCGTGGGAGTCCGTCACCGAGGCGCCCGGGACCGCGCGCCACCCCGCGCTCGTCCTCGCCACGACGTGGGTGGCCTTTGCCCAGCCCGTCTCGACCTCGATCGCGGTCACGTCGAGGTACGGCGCGCGGATCGCGATCTTCGCCTTCGCGAGCGCGGTGGCCGAGAGGCGGCACGACGGAGCGACCTCGGAGTCTTCGCCTCGCTCCACCGCCTCCTCTCGCGCCTTCTCGATCCGGTCCTTCGCGAGGGCCTCCTGGGCGCGACAGAGCTCGTCGATCGTCGCGAAGGCGCCGCGCGGGACGAACAGCTCCTCGTCGGGCGCGGCGATCGCGTCGCTGTCGCCGTCGTCGTCGGCGTCCTCGAGGTCCTCCCACTTCTCGGTGGCAGGCGCCGTGGCGAGCGTCACGTGCTCGACGACGACGACGTCGCGCGGCGCTTCGCGCATGCGCGTCGCCCCGCCGGGCAGCCCCGCGACGCACGACGACGCCGTCATCGCGAGGACGAGCGACGGAAAGAGGAGGCTGCGGGACGCGATGCGGGGCATGACGACCGAGCTCCCTCCACGGAGCGGGCCACCCGCGCGCCGCGCGATCTGCTCGGAATGCCGTCGAAATGTCGATGAACGCTCCGGTCCTCCGCGGTCCGGCGGACACAGGGGCGTGTCCGCCCGTCCGCCAGGTGCCCGAGAGCGTGTAGCGTTCGCGTGCACCATGCGCCCGACTCTCTCCCGGCTCGGCCTCTCCCTCGCCTTCGTCCTCGTCGCGTGCGGAGGCCCGGCCGCGCAGCCCGCGCCCGTCGAGACGCCGACGCCGCGTGCGAGCGCGTCCGCCGTCGCGATCGCGACGCCGGCGGCCGCAGCCGACGCCGGCACCCCGCCCGCAGCCCAGCCGTGGCCGCACACGACGCCGATCACGGCCGAGAGCGAGAAGGGGATGGTCGTGACCGACAACGCCGTCGCCACGCGCGTGGGCCGGGACGTCCTCGCCGCCGGCGGCAACGCGGCGGACGCCGCGGTCGCGACGGCCTTCGCGCTCGCGGTGGCCTACCCCACCGCAGGCAACATCGGCGGCGGCGGCTTCGCCGTCACCCGCTTCGGCGCGCAGGTGCGCGCGCTCGACTTCCGGGAGACGGCCCCGGCCTCCGCGTCCCGCGACATGTTCCTCGACCCGAGCGGCAAGCCGAAGCCGGAAGCGAAGGAGGGCATCAAGTCGGTCGGCGTCCCAGGCAGCGTCGCCGGCCTCTGGGAGCTCCATCGCACGCTCGGGTCGAAGAAGAAGACGTGGCAGGATCTCGTCGCGCCCTCGATCGCGCTCGCGAAGGACGGCTTCGTCGTCGACGACGCGTTCCTCTCCACTCTCGAAGTCGCGGGCAAGCGCCTCCGGAAGCACCCCGTCTCCGCCGCCCTCTTCTTCCCGAACGGCGCGCCGCCGGCGAAAGGGTCCATGCTCGTGAACCCCGAGCTCGCGACGGTGCTCGAGCGCATCGCGAAGGGGCCGCAGGGGTTCTACGAGGGGCCGACGGCGCAGGCGATCGCGGCGCAGATGAAGGAGGAGGGGGGCTACGTCACCCTCGCCGACTTGAAGGCCTACAAGGCGAAGTGGCGGACGCCGATCGAGCTCACCTATCGCGGGCACAAGATCGTCTCGATGCCGCCCCCGTCGTCGGGCGGCGTCACGCTCGCGATGATCTGTCACATCCTCGAGAAGGACGACCTCGGCAAGCTCGGACACGGATCGCCCGAGGCGCTCCACCTCGTCTTCGAGGCGATGCGCCGCGCGTATGCCGCGCGGAACGCGAAGCTCGGCGACCCCGACTTCGTGAAGATGCCGATCGCGGAGCTCACCGGCGACGCGTGGGCTCGCGAGCAGCGAAAGACGATCCTCCCGGACAAGGCGACGCCGTCCTCCGCGATCGCGACCGAGGGCGTGCCGAGCGGGAGCGGGCCGCACACGACGCACTTCTCCGTCGTCGACGCGAAGGGCGACGTCGTGTCGCTGACGACGACAATCAACTACTGGTACGGGTCCGGCGTCACGGTGAAGGGGGGCGGCTTCGTCCTCAACAACGAGATGGACGACTTCGCGTCGGTGCCCGGCAGCGCGAACGGCTTCGGTCTCGTGCAGGGCGAGGCGAACGCGATCGCGCCGGGCAAGCGGATGCTCTCGTCGATGTCGCCGACGATCGTGTCGGGGCCGGACGGGAAGGTCGTCCTCGTCCTCGGCGCAGCGGGCGGCCCGACCATCATCACGTCGGTGTTCCAGGAGCTGTCCGGCGTGCTCGACCACGGGCTCGACATCGGCCGCGCGGTCTACGCCCCGCGCTTCCACATGCAGCACCTCCCCGACGAGGTCATGTTCGAGAAGAGCGGGCTCGCACCGAGCACGGCCTCCGCGCTCGGCGCGATGGGCTACGCGATGAAGGAGCGCGGGCACATCGCCGACGCGCCGGCCATCGGGCGACGCGCGGGCGCGTGGATCGGCGTCGCGGAGCCGCGTCGAACGGGGGGCCTCGCCGAGGGACCCTGAATCGTCACACCTTCGGCTTGTACTCGGCGTGCGCGGTGAACTTCAGGATGCGACCGCACGTCGTGGTGCCGACGGAGCCGTGGCACGTGTCGTCGCCTTCGACCGTCGTGCGCCCTTCCCGGAGGCCGCGGAGCAGCTGCGACGTCACGTCGTGACCGCCGTCCTTGCAGGCGCTGTCGCCGCAGGGGATGACGAAGAGGGCAGGAGCGTGGTCGACGACGACGCGACGCGTGTGTGAAACGTCGGCGCTCGTCGCCGTCGAGCGCCACTCTTCGACGTCGATCTTGCAGGACGTGAGATCGGGAACGACATCCTTGAGACGCGGGGCCTCGTCCTCCTGGCGCCGGCGTTCCGCGAACCGCTCCGCGGCTTCCGTTCTGCGCTTCATCATCATGTCCGTCTCCGGTTCTGTTGACGTCCGGGGCGGCGGTGGCGCACGCGTCGAACGTATCTGAGCTCGCTTCACTCTAGGTCGCTGACGCGGCTCTTGCAAGGAAGGCCCCCGGGGGCCGAGCTCGGCAGACGCGCCACCCGCGCACGGCGTCGCGGCATCGCCCCCATCGTGCGATGCTGCGCTCCTCGCGATGTCCGAACACGCAGCATCCGGGCCCTCCGTCCTCACCGAGGCCGCGATCCTCTTGACGGCGGCCGTCGTCGCGGTGCCCCTCTTCCGAAAGCTACGGCTCGGCTCCATCCTCGGGTACCTCGCCGCAGGCCTCGTGATCGGACCCCGCGGGCTCGGGCTCTTCTCCGACCCCGAGTCCGTGATGCACGTCGCGGAGCTCGGCGTCGTGCTCTTCCTCTTCCTCATCGGTCTCGAGCTGAACGTCGGGCGGCTCTGGGCGATGCGGAAGGACATCTTCGGTCTCGGCTCGGCGCAGGTGATCCTGACGGGCCTCCTGACCACCCTCTTCCCGCTCCTCGTCGTCGGTCGCGCATGGCAGGCGTCGCTCGTGGCGGGCATGGGGCTCGCGCTGTCGTCGACGGCGCTCGTCATGCAGCTCCTCGAAGAGCGCGGCGAGGTCCAGTCGCCGCATGGTCAGAAGGCGTTCGCGATCCTCCTCATGCAGGACCTCGCGATCGTCCCGCTCCTCGCGCTCGTCGCGATCCTCTCTCCCGTGAGCGGCGGGAGCGGCGCGCCGCTCTGGCTCTCGGCGGCGAAGATGGTCGGCGCGGTCGGGCTCGTCGTCCTCGCCGGGCGCTACGTCCTCTCGCCGTTCTTCCGCATCCTCGCGAGTACGGGGGCGCGCGAGATCATGACCGCGGCGGCGCTCCTCGTCGTCATCGCCGCCGCGAGCCTCATGACCTACGTCGGGCTCTCGTCGGCGCTCGGCGCCTTCCTCGCCGGCATCATGCTGGCCGAGTCGAGCTACCGCCACGAGCTCGAGGCGGACGTCGAGCCGTTCCGCGGTCTCCTCCTCGGCCTCTTCTTCGTGTCGGTCGGCATGTCGGTAGATCCGCGCGTCATCGCCGGGTCCTGGGCGCTCCTCCTCGGCGCGCTCGTCACGCTGACGACGATCAAGGTGGCGGTCGTCTACGGGCTCGTCCGTCTCCGGACACGAGATCACGAGACCGCGATTCGTTCGGCGATGCTGCTCCCGCAGGGCGGCGAGTTCGGGTTCGTGCTCTTCGCCACGGCGGTGTCGTCGAAGGTGATGGCGCAGGAGCAGGCCACGCTCCTCGTCGCCCTCGTCACGATGAGCATGGCGCTCACACCCGTTCTCGGCGCCGTGACGCCGCTGCTCGTGCGGAAGAGGAACGTCGAGCGCGAGGAGACGTTCGACGGCGTGCAGGGGAGCGTCCTCCTCGTCGGCTTCGGCCGGTTCGGACAGGTCGTCAGCCAGATGCTCCTCGCCGAGGGCGTCGAGGTCACGGCGATCGACAACGACATCGGCATGATCGAGGCCGCCGAGCGCTTCGGCTTCAAGGTCTACTTCGGCGACGGTACGCGACTCGACGTCCTCCGCGCGGCGGGGGCTTCGCACGCGAGGCTCGTCTGCGTGTGCGTCCAAGGGAAGGAGAGCGCGACGAAGATCGTCCAGGTCGTGCGCGAAGCGTTCCCGCTCGCCCAGATCTACGCGCGCGCGTTCGACCGAATCCACGCGATGGATCTGCTCGAACACGGCGCCGACTTCCAGATGCGCGAGACGTACGAGAGCGCCATCGCGTTCGGGCGTTCGGCGCTCGAGGGCCTCGAGCTCGCGCCAGAACGTGTCCTCGAGATCGAGGAGAGCGTCCGCGCTCGCGACAAGGAGCGGTTCGCCCTCCAGCAGCAGGGGGGCGCCCAGGCGGGGAAGGATCGGCTCCTCGTCCGTCCCGTCCCGCGGCCCGAGCCGCTCGTCGCCCCGAAGCGCAAGGGGATCGCCCTGAACCCCGACGAGGTCGCCGAGGCGGAGCGCGACGACGCAAGCGCCGAGAACTCTTGAGAGGCGAGATCGTGCAGCTTCTCGATTCGAGATCCCGACTTCCCTTCGTGTGATCCCACGAAGCGAAGACGTCCGGAGGGTATCCCTCGCGGAAGCTTACATTCGGCTACATTTGGCCACTTCGCGTCGGCTCCGCGTCACGGCCTGACGCGTGCACACGCGGCCGACATGGATCGTAGAGCCCTCGCCGTCGCCCTCCTCGCCGCCGCCCCTGCCTTCAGCGCGTGCGCGACCGCCACGGACGAAGACGGAACCGGCACGAGCGAAGACGCGATCACCTCCTTCTCGAGCATCGCCGAGGCTTCCGCATGCGTCTCGAAGACGGCGGGTCGGGCAGGCAGCTATCGTGACTCGTTCGTGCGCGTCGTCTTCACGAAGGGGGAGTTCGTCGACCTCGTGCACATCGAGACGTACGACAAGGCGACCGGCTTCTTCGAATCGCGCGCGCGCTACGGCTATCGCATGTCGGGCACGTCCGAGCTCGAGCTCTACACGCCGGACACCGTCGGGGGGCCCATCGTCCTCCACAAGATGACGATCAACGGCGACGGCTCCGTGACGCTCGCGACGAGCTACGACCCGACCGACGCGATCAAGCTCGACTGCGACCTTCGCGCGGGCGCGCCACGCCTGAAGCTCGCCGTCACGCAGCAGCCGGCGACGAGGAAGACCGTGCCCGCCGGCGACTTCCCGACTCCGCCTCGATCACGCGGCGCGTGCACGGCGACGTCGGCGGTGAGCGGCAAGGTCTTCCGCCTTGGCTTCCAGCGCGGCGGCCTCTCGGCCCGCACGTTCAACAAGTACGACGATCCCGACTACATGAAATACTACGCTCTCTCCTCGTCGCTCCACGCGAGCGCCCACGTCTACGGCGCCAACGGGTTCGTCGAGAAGGACCTCCTCGAGGGCAAGGAGGCGGCGCTCGTCGATCAGGACGACAGCTTCGCGATCGCGACCGTCGGCCCCAACGGGGGTCGCGCCGTCGGCTATCAGCACGGAAAGATCGAGGCGAAGACGAAGCGAGGGAAGCGTATCCTCGTCTTCACGCCGGCCGAGCCGAGCCTCCGCGCCACGCTCGGCGCGGAGCTCGAGCTCGCGTGTGACCTGTCGGACTAGGGCGGGTACGCTCACGACGTGCGCGGCGCCGTCCTCCTCCGTCTCCTCTGTCGTCCGTTCGAGGCGGGGGAGATCGAGCGCCTCGAGGATGCCGTGCGTGACCTCGAGGCGCGCCTCGCCTCGCTCGACCCGGCCGCGCTCGCGCGTGAGAGCACGCGCTTTGCCGACGCGCGACTCGTCGCGTCGCTCACCTTGACGCGCGGCGAAGGACGCGACGGTTGGCTTCGCGCCAACGATCTCGTGGGCGCCTTCGTCACCGAGGAGCGTCAGCTCGACCTCGACCGGATACGCGAGCTCGCGGGCGCGCTCGCAGGCCTCGGGCCGGGGGAGCTCGCTCCTCTCCGCGCGGGACCGGCGAGCTTTTCGGGGTTCATCGCGCCCGCGGCCGACGAGATCGAGGCGCTGCTCGCCCCGATGCCGATGATGGTGCGAGAGCGGATCGAGACCGTTCATCCGATCGCAGGCGCAGCCCTTGCCCAGCAATGGCTCGTCTCCGTGCACCCCTTCGCGGACGCGAACGGACGCACGGGGCGCCTCGTCGCGGACTGGCTCCTCGCGAGCGCCGGCTTCCCTCCGGCGACCTACTCGGACTCCGCCGACGCGATCACCACCCTCGTCGCCCACGACGATCCCGATCGCGCGCCTGCCCGCGTGGTCGCCGCCGCGGACGTGCTCGTCCGCGGCCTCGCGAACACGCTCGCGCTCCTCCGTTGCTAGCGCGCGCGCGCACGGACGGCGAGGATCGCCTCGGCGAGCTCGGCGGGCCGTTCGTACGTGAGCATGTGGCCGGCCTCCGCGCAGAGCCTGAGCTCGGCATCCGGCACGACCTCGGCGATCGCGCGCGCGCCGTCCGGCGGCGTGAGCCGATCGCGCTCGCCGACGACGACGAGGGTGGGGGCGTCCACGGTCCGGAGCACGTCGCGACCGTCCCAGGACATCGCGGTCCGGAGATCGGCCGCGAGCGTGTGCGGGCCGACGCTGCGGAGCACCGCCGTCGCGGCCCTTCTCGAGACGTCGCTCGCATTCTTCGCGAAGAGGGGACGCGCGAAGCCCTCGAGGAAGGTCTCCCACTGGGTCGCGATCGTCTCGAACGTCGCCTCCGGGATCCGGAAGAGGGGCGTGGTGGACGCGAGGACGAGGCCCGCGACCCTGGCCGGGCTTCGCGTCGCGGCACACTGGCTCACGACGCCGCCCATGCTGTGGCCCGCCCAGACCGCGCGCGTGATGCCGAGCGTGTCGAGCTTCGCGAGCACGGCATCGAGCATCGCGTCGACGTGGTCGAGCGGCAGCGCGCCGTCGCCGCGCCGCCCCGGGAGGTCGAGGACATGGAGCCAAGCGGGAGCGCCGAGGGCGCGCACGACGTCGTCCCAGTGCGCGGCCGATCCGCCCGCTCCGTGGATCGCGAGGACGGGGAGGCTCAACGCGGACCGAGCGCGACGCTCGCCGCGAGGCTACAGCTCGCGGTCGTTCCGTCGGGCATCCCGTAGACCGGCGACGGCCCCTTCGGGTGGAGCGTGGTGAAGACCGCGAGCCCCTCCGTGCTCGCGACGGGATCGAGACCGGCGGGCGTCGGCCAGTCGATGCCGCCGGCGGCCGGCGAGGCGAACACACTGAAGAGTCGCGCGACGTCGCTCTGCACGACGACGGAGGGCGCACTCGCCGCCGACGACGAGAAGACCGCGCTCTTCGCGTCCTCGAGGGGCACTCCCCTCGCGCCTCCGACCGCGACGAGGACCGCTTCGCCCAGCGCCGTGTTGCTGCTCCCGAGGCCCCACGACGGCTGGTCGGTCTCCGTCGCGATCCGGTACCCCCACCAGAGGAACCCCGCGGTCTCGGGGGTCGAGCCGTCCGCCACCGGCTCGCACTTCGCGCTCCCGAGCTGCGTGAACGCTCCCTTCGAGAAGGTGCCCGTCCAGCGCACGACGAGCAGGAGTACGTCTCCAGGTTGCGTGTTGGGCGGGCGGCCGATCGTCATCTGATTCGCCTTCACGCGTAGGCTCTTGGCGAATCCGCGGACGACGACGCTCGAGTCGACGACCCTCGCAGGCGATACGCCTTCTTCTCCTCCGGCGAGATCGTCGCCCACGAGGAGGGAGCAACCGAGCGACGCATGGACGAGGCTCGCCACCGCGGTCGCTCCCCACCGTGCGTTCCCCACCCTCGCCCCCACGCGGACGAGCCTACCAGATTCGCCGGACGAGCTCAGGTGTCGTGACGTCGGGCTCGCCGTCACGAGGCGGCGTGACCTCGAACGTCCGGCCGAGGAGCGCCTGCGCCGCGGTCGCACCTAGACACACGATGACGTCGGGCTCAACGAGCGCGAGCCCCGCCGTCAGCCGAGCGGCGCGCGGACGAGCGCCGTGTAGCGTGGGCCGTCCTGCGTGAGCTCGCTCGCGTGGAGCGTGAGCGCCTCGGCCACGCCCTCGGCCGAGAGCGTCGTCGTCTCGCAGAGCGTCTGCACGTCGACGCCGTCGCGGAAGCGCGCGAGGGTGAGGTGCGGCACGTACGGCCGCGTCTCGCATGCGAGCCCGAGAGGGGCGAGCGCCTCGTCGAGGGAGGCAGCGATGCGCGCCGCGACGTGGGCGTCGTCCTCGAAGGGAATCATCAAGACCCGCGCGTGCTGCGGATCGGGGAAGGCGCCCATGCGGTGCGCGCGGAGGACGACGGCGGGAGATCGTGCCGCGGTCCTCTGCGTGATCGCGGCGACGTCCGCGATGCGCGCCTCGTCCACGTCACCGAGGAATCGGACGGTGACGTGCATCTGTGCAGTTTGCACCCAGCGCGCGCGGGCGAGACGGAGCGGGCCGCGCCTCAGCGCGTCGTTGACGTCGCTCGCGGCGCGGCGGAGCGCTTCGTCCACGTCGAGCGCGACGAAGGCACGGACCGTCGTCACCCGCGGACGGGAGTCAGCGAGGAAGCGGCGGGGACGGGGCGCGGGCCGAGCGAGAGCTTCATCACGGTTCGGGATAGCACCCATGTAGGATAACGCCAGACATCAGCGCCAAGAAATGTCCCGGAGACGCGCGCACCGCCATTAACGCTTGGATTTCATGAGTCCCGTGCGCGCCGCACGGCGGCGCGTGCGCCGGGTTCGCCGGCCGGGCTCGCCCACCGCGCCGGCGGCCGCGCAGCACCGCCGGAGCGCCCGGAGCCCCTCACGTTCGGAAAGCGCGCGACAGACGATGGCGGCGTCGAGCACGCAGCTCGTCCCCACCGAGTCACACGCGCGCGGCGCGTTCGCAGCGACGCGACGGCGTCGAGTAGATCCTCCCCGCATGAAGCGCCTCCTCGCTCTCGCCTCGTCCTCGCTGGTGCTCGCGCTCGCGGCCTCCGCGGGCACGGCGGAGGCCGCGAAAGTGCCGCTCGCGTTCGCCCCGACGCTCGGCGCGAACCCGCAACGCACGCAGCAGAAGCTCCAGCAACTCGAGTCGCGCATCCCCGCGAGCTTCGCCCTCCCGGCGACGCTCGTCCCTCTCCAGTCCGCGCAGATCGAGCTGCGCTTCCTCCCCGAGATGGCCGCTGCGTTCACCCGGGCAGGAGCGGCGTCCGCGACCAAGAAGATGACGTGGCCGGGCGGGACCCCTCCGCTCTGCACGAAGCACGCGGCTTTCTCCGCTCCTCTTGCGCTGCTCGCCCCGAACGCGTCGACGGCATGTGTGAGCGCCGAGGCCTCGGTTCGTCGACAGCTCGCCTCGGTCGCGGCGTGCCGCGAGATCGAGCAGCCGGAGCGTTACGTGCTCTCCGCTCCGAAGGGGGTCGTGAACGATCAGACGACCGCGACGATCGAGTCGCTCGTAGGGCTCGCCGGCGAATGGTTCAGCAACTACCCGGCGCCGGACGGGCTCCTCCCCGCCGACTTCGTGAGCACGCTCCGCAACGTCGTCTGGAAGCTCCGTCGCGGCGCGGTCGACGTTCAGATCGCGACGGCGCGCGCCTCGTACGCCGACGCGCTAGCGGTCCTCGGGAGCCAGGCCGCGTGCTTCGAACCGACGGCGCGCGCCGCCCTCGTCGCCTCCCTGAACGAGCTCGACGCCGAGCTCGGCGCGGCCTCCGCCCACGTCGCCGACGTGAGCGCGAAGGGGAAGGCAGAGGCCGATCAGGAGCTCGTGTGTCTCGCCGCGCGGAGCCGCACCCGCGCGGCCCTCCCGTTCCCGTCGCTCACCGCCGAGGAGCGGCGGTTCGTCGCCTTCTGGCTCGGCGGCGTCTACTGGCGCGCCCGCGGCGGCGGAATGATCCCGCTCGGCTCGACGCAGGCCGCGCGCGTCCAGTTCTGCGAGCGCCCGATGCGTCGCATCGGCGAGCTCGCCGGCGGAGCGACGGGCGAGGAGGCGGGGTACCGTGTCTTCCTCAACATCTTCGACGGCTGGGGGGAGTGGTTCGACATGGGGACGACCCCTGGCGGCCAGGACGTCTACGAAGATCTGGTCGAGATGACGAACCGCGGCCGCCAGCAGGTGGCGGACCCCGCCACGTCCTCGATCGGCCTCCCGTTCCCGCTGCCGCTCGGCGGGCTCGAGGGCGCGGTCCCCTTCCTCGCCGCGAAGGGCTACGACACGACCGCGCTCATGACGGGCGGCCTCGACATGGGGCCTTGCTACGCCTACGCGCTGAATCCTCTCGTCGCCTTCCGCTACGGCGACGTACCGATGGCGCCGTACGGCGGTCCCTTCGTCGAGGGCTTCACCGCGCTCGGGGAGTTCTGCGCGGGCGCGTCCATCTCGCTCGGTCTCGCGACGACGCTGCTCGAGGGCACGCCCACGAGCGCGCCTCCTACGCCGCTCTGCGCCGGCAGGTCCTGCGGTGACGACGGCTGCGGCGGCTCGTGCGGAACCTGCGCCGAGGGCCTCACCTGCACGGCGGGCGCATGCGTCGCGTGTACCCCCTCCTGCGAGGGCAAGTCGTGCGGCGACGACGGCTGCGGCGGGTCGTGCGGAGCGTGCCGCGACG
>JALHPN010000032.1 GCA_022842465.1 Polyangiaceae bacterium
ACGATCGCGCCGCCGTCTGCCGACGCGCGCACGTGCGCCGGAGCGCCGTCGTGGCGGTACCGTACGCGGACGCGCACCTCGCGCGGGAGCGAGACCCCCGGCGCGAGCACGACGTCGGCGAGCAAGGCCTCGTCGCAGGCGAGGTCGTCCCCCGCGCCCACCTTCACGGTTGCCGTCGCCGGATCGATGTCGGTGACGAAGGCGGGAGTGCCGAGCGCGATGCCGAGGCCCTTCCGCTGTCCGATCGTGAAGCGGTGCACGCCCTCGTGCGACCCGACGACGCGTCCCGCGTGATCGACGATCGGCCCCGGCCTCACGCGGCCTCGCGCGCGCTCCTCGACGAACGCCGCGTAGGCGCCGGCGCCTGTGCCGACGAAGCAGAGCTCCTGGCTCTCGCCCTTCGTCGCGCCCGGGATGCTCCGCCGCACCGCCTCGGCTCGCACCTCCGCCTTCGTGCTCTCGCCGAGAGGGAAGAGGAGGCGCTCGATCTCCGCCCGCGCCGTCGCGTAGAGGAAGTAGCTCTGGTCCTTCGTCGCGTCCCGGCCCTCGCGGAGGAACGGCGTCCCGTCGGGGTCGCGCGCGACGCGGACGTAGTGACCCGTGGCGACGAGCTCGGCGCCGAGTCGATCCGCGAGGACGGTGAGCTCGCGGATCTTCACCCCGCGGTTGCATGCCGTGCACGGGCTCGGCGTCTCGCCGGCGAGATACGCCTCGACGAAGGGCGCGACGACGGTGCGGGCGAAGAGCTCGCGCCGATCGAAGGTGAAGTGCGGTATGCCGATCGCGTCCGCCGTCCGGCGTGCGTCGTACTGATCCTCCGGGGCGCAGCATCGCCCGTGGGCGCGCGCGTCGTCCTCCTCCGGGTAGTCCCAGAGGTGGAGCGTCACGCCGACGACCTCGTATCCCTCGTCGACGAGGCGCGCGGCCGCCACCGCGGAGTCGACACCCCCGCTCATCGCGATGAGGACACGCGTTCGCTGCGTCACGAGCGTCGCTCTACCCCAAGGGTGGTCGCCTCGCCACTACTGCTGGCCCTGGAGCACCGTGCGGAGGCCGCTCGTCGCGCGGTCGACGAGCTTCGCGGAGAGGTCGACCGCCTCGCTGTAGCGGTAGATGCCGGCCTGGAGCGCGAGCAGATCTCCCGGCCCCATCTCCGCCGCGCCGGGTGCGAGCGCCCTCTTCACCAACGACTCGCCGCGATCGACCTCGCGACCGAGCGCGCGCACCATCTTCCCGAACGGGCTCGGCTCCTCGGCGACGCCGACGGCCGCAGGCGTGGCCGCGTCGTCGACGGGCCGAGCGGGCTCGGTCCGCGAAGAGCGGAGGCGGAGCGGGTGGTCGCCGGAGGAGGCCGTCGTGGGAGAAGGGATCCCCCCGCGGGCGTAGGTCTCGACGCGCATGACGGGCCGGTCGTCCGCCCCGTCGCGCGTGTTGCGAAGAATCGGCGAGGTCACACGCGGGAGCGCTTCAGGCTCTTCGCGACGCCCTCGATCGCGCGCGCGTGGAGCCGGCTGGCCCACGACTTCGACAGGCCGATCTCGCGGGCAGCCTCCTCGAAGGTGACGTCGTCGAAGTAGTGTCGCATGAGCAGCGTCCGCTCCGCGTCCGGCCGCTCGGCGATCGCGGCGCGGATCTTGGCGAGGACCTCCGCGCGCGCGACGGCTTCCTCCGGGCTCTCGTCGGGATCCTGCGCGCGCTCGATCGCTTCGTCGCCCTTCATGGAGAGGAACCCGATCGCCATCGCCATCGCGGCGGACGAGAGCTGGTCGCGCAGCGTCTCGGCGGCGACTTCGGGCGAAGGAGCCGGCGCGTTGCCCTGCTCCTCCGCCGCCGCCTCGTGCACGAAGTCGGCTGCCTGCATGGCGCGGAGCTTGCGGTAGACGCGACGAGGGAGGTTGCCCTGCGAGCGCACGGCGTCGATCATCGCGCCGCGCATCCGGAGGTTCGCCCAGCGGCGGAACGGCACGCCGCGCGACGCGTCGAAGCTCCGCGCGGCGGCGAGGAGGGCTTCCCGCCCTTGAGAAGCGAGATCATCCACCTGCACGTGCGGACCGAACTGCCGCCGCATCTGCCGTGCCAGGATGTCGACGAGATCGAGCCCCTCCTCGATCCGTGCGACGACCTCGGGCGGATCCTTCGGCGGCACGAGCCCACGATCACCGGAGCCACAGGCGGGAGTCAAGAGACGACTCGCTTCCGTCCTGCGTTCCGCCGATCGGGTCGGCCGTCCCCCTTTCGGTCTCGTGGAAGGATGCTAGGGTGCGCGCAAGGTAGCGGTTCGTTCGTCGCGTCAGCGCGTAGGTGGAGTGGATGACGGAGGGCAGGAAGCCGAGCGAGAAGGACGTCACCTCCGTGCGCCTCGCCGCGAGCGAGCGCGCCCGGTCGGTGGACCCTCGCACGCATGCCGCGTGGCGAACGTGGCTCTCCGCGCTCGGTCACGATCCGGACGCGGTCACGGCCGCCGCGCTCGCCTACGAGTCCCTAGGGCCCGAGGGGCGCGACGCCTGGCTCGAAGCGCTCGAGGCGGACGCCGCCGAGGTGACCATCCCGAAGATCGCGCTCTTCGCGCCGCTCCTCGCGGTGGAGCACGACGACGAGCGGCGCTTCCGCATCGCGACGCACGTGACGGACGCACCGCGGAAGAGCACGCCGCCGCGCGCTCTCGTGGGCACGCCCGCGGGGGGAGCGAGCCCGGGGGCGCGCGTCTGCGTGATCGTCTCGCCGCTCTACCTCGACTTCGTGGAGATCCTCACGTGCCGCTTCGATCCCGATCATGGGATCCACGAGACGAAGCACGAATGGCTCGCGCACGTGCGCCGGCTCGAGGACCTCCCCCGCGAGCTCGGGACGAAGCTGGTCGACGTGCCGCTCGCCCACGTCGTCGAGGATCTCGCCCACGCGGTCGTCGCCGACCGTCGCGCGGGGCGCCCTGCGCCCGAGGACCTCCTCCGCTACATCGATCTCTTCGGCCTCGACGGGCACGGAGGAGGCGGGCAGGAGGGGCAGCCGTGAGCCACGACCGCCCCGACCTCGACGGTCGCTGCGGGACGTGCGCGCGCTTCGTCCGCGTGATCGAGACGGTCGACCAGAACGGCGAGGTGAAGCGCAAGGGCGAGTGTCTCCTCGGCGTCTGGGCGCCGCCGCTCTTCGAGACGAACACCTGCCGGCAGTACGTGAAGCGCGGCACGTTCACGGCGAAGCCGGCGCCGCGTGAGCGCGTGCGCTCGAGCACGCCTCGCGCGCCGCGCGCTGCCGGGTCGCCACCACCGCCGCGTGAGCCCTACGTCTTCACCCTGCCCGAGGAGTTGCTCGACATGAACGCTGACGAGTTCCGCATGGTCCTCCGCGAAGTCATCCGCGACGAGCTCGGCGTCGCCGACGTCTCGATGGGGGGGCGCTGGGAAGGCGGCGAAGTGATCTTGAAGCCCGGCAAGGAGGGCACGGCGGAGAAGCGCATCCCGCTCGAGGCGCTCTTCAACAAGGTCGTCCTCATCCGCGACAAGCTCCGTGTCCTCGAGCAGAAGATCAACGCGAACGCGAAGCTCACCGCCGAGGAGAAGGTGCAGATGCAGCAGTACGTGACCGGCTGCTACGGCTCGCTCACCACGTTCAACGTGCTCTTCGCCGACAAGGCGGATCACTTCGTGGGGCAGAAGGGGGACGATTGAGGCGCCTGGCGACGCTCGCCTTCGCGATCGCCTCCGCCTCGGTCCTCGGCTGCGGGGAGAAGAAGCCCGCGGAAGGGCCGCCCATCGGCACCAGCCATCACGACGGGACCGCGGGCCCGCCCGTCCTCTCCGACAAGGCCGTGACCTACGTGTTCGAGTCGATCGACGAGCGCCCGATCTCGTCGGAGGCGATGGCCGGCAAGCTCACCGTCCTCACGTTCTTCACGACCGGCTCGATCGACGCGCAGGCCCAGCTCGGCTACCTCGTCGCGATGTCCGCCCACGACGGCGCGAAGGTGAACTACGCGGCCGTCGGCCTCCATCCGCGCCGCGAGATCATGCTCGTCGACGCCCTCGCGCGCACGGTCCGCGCGACGTTCCCCGTCGGCATCGGCGACGCCGCCGCCCTCTCGTCTCCCGCCTCGCCCTTCGGCGAAATCGCCGCGGTCCCCACCACCGTCATCCTCGACGCCCGCGGCCGCCTCCTCTGGAAGCGCACCGGCCTCGCCAAATCCGACGAGCTCCGCAGCCACATGAAGTGAACGGGGCCATCCGGGCCCGATACCTTCGCGCTGCCGTCGTCGCCTCACCGCTCGGTCTCGGACCCGGCTGACCCATTCACGGGGTCACGGCGGCCTACTTCGCCGGGGCGGCGAGGGGGACGGAGGTCGAGGAGCCGGCGCCCCAGAAGCGGAGGCCGGCGGGGGCGTTGGAGACGGGGATCTCCGCGGTGGCCATCTGCGCGCCGTTGAACGTGACCTCGAAGAGCTTGCCGCTGTCGTCGAAGCCGTAGACGGAGCCGCCCCAGAAGGCGAGACCGAAGACGCTGTCGTGCCCGATGTTGCCCCAGAACTTCACGACCCTGCCGTTCTTCGCGTCGACCTCGACGAGGCAGTCGTTCTCGGAGCACGAGCCCTTGTTCGTGCCGTTCTTCACGGTGAGGAACGCCTTGCCCGGCGTCTTGCCGTCCTCCGAGCCCTTCACAGCGACGACGTCGCCGCTGGAGATGAGGTCGCCGCTCGAGAGGCTCCCGATCGTCGAGATCGCCCCCGTCGTCGTGTCGATCCGGACGTACTGGTCGTCGTTGTAGCCGACGAGCGCCTCGGCGTTCGCGTCCACGGTCCCCTTCGGCACGAAGGAGAGCGAGTTGGGGTACTTGCCGGTCTTCACGAGCGTGCAGCGCGCGGTCGCCTTGTCGACCTTGAAGAGGCCGCCCTCACCGCCCGCCGAGGGGTTCGTCGTCGCGTAGAGGTTCGACGCCTCGTCGAGGGCGATGTCGATGACGTTCGAGCAGCCGTCGAAGTCGCCGACCTTCGCGACGGCTTTCGTCTGCGGATCGAGGCGGAAGAGCGTCGTCGCGCTGTTGCCGAAGACCTCCGCCGTCTCGACGGGTTTCCCGGGGGCGGGCGGCGGCTCCTTGCCGAAGTCTCCCGTCGGAGCCGCGGTCGCCGAGGGCTCGATCGGCGACTGCTGCGAGCCGTCGAAGCCTCCGCGGCCCTCGCCGGCGCTGCATGCGGCGAGGGTCGCCGCCGCGGCCGAAGCGACCAGCGCAAGAGACGAGAAGGGCAAGGAGAAGCGCGTCGCGAGGCGGCGGCGGGGCATGGTGCCGGCGACCCTAGCGCCGATCACGGGATCGGCAACTCACCACCGCGTCTCTTCGCTGGAAATTTGCGTTCGTCGCCGCGCCGTCGTCACGGCCGCGTCACCCGCGACCCTCGCGTAGAGCGCGCGCGAGGGTCGGCTTCACGACCTTTCCGACGGCGTTCCTCGGCAATTCCGCCATGAAGACGAAGTCTTTCGGCACCTTGTACGGCGCGAGCCGCTCGCGGACGAACCCGCGGAGGGCGACGTCGTCGGCGACGGCGCCCGGACGGCGGACGACGCACGCGACGACCCGGTCGCCCCACGCCTCGTCCGGGATCCCGACGACGGCGACCTCGAGGACCGCGGGGTGCTCGCGGAGCACCTCCTCGATCTCGAGGGCGCTCAGCTTGTAGCCGCCGCTCTTCAGGATGTCGACGCTCGTACGGCCGAGGATCCGGAACGGGCGGGAGACGAAGGCCGCGTCACGCGTGACGGTGTCGCCGGTCCGGAACCAGGGCGGGCCGCCGTCCGCGGCGGCGACGAAGGCCTGCTCGGTCTCCTCGGGGCGCTCGTGGTACCCGGCGAACACGCTCGGCCCCCGGATCCACAGCTCGCCGACCTCTGCGTCCGCGCCGTCCTCGCCGACGATGCGCGCGAGGACGCTGGGGAGCGGGAGCCCGACCGAGCCGGGGATGCGCTCGCCGACGAGCGAATTCGTGATGCCGACGCCGATCTCGGTCATGCCGAAGCGCTCGAGCGGGTAAGACCCCGTGATCGCGCGCCAGCGCTCCGCGAGCGAGACGGGGAGGGCAGCGCTGCCGCTCGTCGCCAGGCGGAGAGCGCGGGCGCCGAACGTCCACCGCGCGCGCGTCGCTTCGTCGGCGTCGTCGAACGCCGCGAAGAGGCGGTGGTACATCGCGGGCACGGCCATGAAGACGGTCGCGTCCGTCATCGCGTCCCAGATCCGCGCGGCGTCGAAGGTGGTCGTGCGGACCGTCGCGCCCGCCCCGAGGGCGGTGAGGAGCGCGATGGCGAGGCCGTGCATGTGATGGAGCGGCAGCGCGTGGAGGAGGACGTCGGCGTCCGAGAAGCCCCACGCCTCCGCGACGAGCTCCTGCTGCACGCCGAGGTTTCCGTGCGTGAGGATCGCGCCCTTGGGTTTCCCGGTCGTCCCGCTCGTGTAGAGCTGGAGCGCGGGCGCCGAGGCGTCGATCTCGGGGAGAGCCGCCGGCGCGGGGCTCGTCGCGACGGCGGCCTCGACGTGCGCGATCCGGACCTTCGCGCTCGCGAGCGGCGCGGCGAGGCGCCCGTGGGCCTCGTCGACGAGGAGGATCGCCACGCGGGCGTCCTCGCAGAAGTACGCGGTCTCCGGGAGCGGGTGGAGGGGGGAGAGGACGACGACGACCCCGCCCGCGAGCAGCACGCCGAAGAACGCGGAGACGAACGCGGCGCCCGGCGAGATCAGGAGCGCGACGCGCGTGCCCCGCTCGATCGGCGCGAGCGACGAGGCCACGGCGCGAGCGCCGCGGACGACGTCCCGGTAGGCGTGACCGCCGCGCCCGTCGACGACCGCGAGGTGCGCGTCGTCCGCGCGCGACGTGAAGCGGGAGAGGAGCGAGCCCATCGACGCGCTCCTACCACGGTCGTCAGTGGAGGTCGCCGACCAGCCAGGCCTGGGCCGGCACGAGGACCTCCTCCGGCGCCGCCCCGCCGTGGCTCAGGCGGCCGCGCCGATCGATCGTGAAGCCGTGGTCGCCGACGACGTAGAGGAGCGTCCGCGGAGGGAGAGACGCGACATGCCGCAGGATCGCCTCGCCGACCGCCTCGCCGATCACGGGGAGGGCGGACGTGACGTCCGCCGTCTGCGCGAGCAGCGAGGGCACCACGTCGAGCTTCCACAGCTCACGGGAGCCGACGCGGAGACGCCGCGCGTGCTCGGCCGTGCGCCCGCGAAGCGACTCGGTGGGCGCATCGCCCTGCGAGGGCGCCCTCAGCGCGTCGACGCCGCGGGCGAGCGTCTCGAGCTGACGCATGGTCGTCGTCGGCATCGCGCTCCAGAGGAGCGACTCGGAGGTGAGCGAGACGCGCCCGGCGCCCAGGCGGGTGAGCGTGTCCCGCGCGAACGCGCCGACGTCCTGACGGAGCGAGTCGACGAGGAGGACCTGCATGGTCCTCGCGTTCGTCGCGCGCGCCTGCTTCATCGCGATGTCGAAGGCGTCCATGACCATCCGCGGGCGCCTCGTCGTCACGCCGAACGTGGCGGACGCGTCCAGATAGGCGCGCTCGAAGGCGCGGCTGAACTCGTCGTGGGCGCGGAGGGCGCGCGGATCGTCGAGGCCGTTCGCGATCGCGATCGAGAGCGGCATGTAGCTCTCGGCAAAGAGCTTCTCGAACGCGCCGAGCGGCTGCGGGCCGCGGGTCGCGGAGAGCGCGAGGGCCCAGGCGCGCCATACGTCCGAGGCGCCGGAGACCGGCACGCCCGCCGTGGTACGCGCCAGGGAGGCCACCGCCGGCGGGTGCGCGAGCGGAGACGTCTCGCGCGGGACGGGCTCCTCGGCCTGCGGATCGATGGTCGGGGCGGCGAGGCTCGCGTCGTCCTCGACGACCTCCCCGAGGATCTCTTCCTCCTCGTCGTCGACGAGGTCGCTCTCGTCGAGCGGTTCGGCGCGGAGCTCGTCGGCGGCGGCGAGGGGCTCCGTGCTCGCGTCGGGCGCCTCCTCGTCGAGGTCGTCCGACGCCAGCGCGTCGCCGCTGATCCGCGCCTCGACCATCACGATCGGCGCCGTCGCCACCGGCGGCAGGCTCGGCGTGGCGATCCCGTCGTTCGCGCGCGGCGCCTCGGGCGCCGTGATCCACCGGGTGATCGGCACCGGCGGCTCGTAGACGTGCGCGCGTCGATCCGCGTCGTCCAAGAGCAGCACGACGGGTCGATCGTGCGTGCACCGCGCGAAGAAGCGGACGGTCGCGCTGTCGTCGGGCGTCAGCGTGGCGTCGGCCTGCGGCACGACGGACCCGAGGAGGAGCGCGATGCCGCACGCGCCGACGCTCCGGGCGCGGAACAGCTGATCCGCGAGGCGCGCCTCCACGTCGTCCGGCGACGCCGACCAGCTCGAGAGGTACGGCGACGGCGCGCCGCGCGCCGCGAGCTCCCGCTCGATGCGCGCATCGACGTGCTCGGCGAGGTGCCCGCGCCGCTCGTCCGGGAGCGCCGGGACGACGACCACGAGGGCGCCGGCGCCGAGGAGCTCGGCGCGCCGCTGGAGCTGCTCCTCGGGGCTCGCGAAGGCGAGCTCGCCCGCGAGCGACGTCGTCGCCATCGGGGGGCTCGGCGTGGGCGCCGGGCCTTCGCCCTCCTCGAACAGCGCGAGCTGCCGCGTGCGGGGCGACGTGGCGACCACGGGGGACTCCGGCGCGGTGAGCTCCATGCTCAGGATGTGCCAAGACCGAGCCTCGGAAGTCCAATTTTCGGCCGAGAAAAGCGCGCCGGCATGCACGGCGGACGTTGACCCTCGTAGGCCTGCTCCCTAGGCTGGAGGACGTCATCGCCGTCGGACTCGTCCGCGCTGTTCATGATCCCCTTATGTGTGTGAACCAGGGAGGCAAATGATCGCTCGGTGTGCACGCCGACCATCTCTCCGGAGCTCTGGATCATCGGAAGCCTGAAGCGCGATCCGCGCCGCCCACCTAGCCGACAGGCTAGGGGTTCATGACAATCCGCGGACGGTCTCGACGGTGGTGACGTAGCGGGCTCCCGCGGCAACGCGGGGGCCCGCGATCTTTTTTTCGCCCCCCCGGCGATCACATCCGAGCGCGGCGCTCTCTACCTCGTCGAAACCCGAGCTTCGGAGAGGGAGAGACCATGAAGATCCGTGCCATCCTGGGTACTTCTTGCGCTTGTGCCATGCTCGCGCTCGTCGCGTCGGCGGCCGTCGCCTGCAGCGGCGACGACGCGGCGACACCGACCGACACGGGGAGCACGGCAGGAGACGGCGGCACGCTCACGCCCGGCACGGGGCCGGGCCCGACCGACGCCGGAGGCGAGGGCGAAGGCGAGGAGACCCCTGTGACGGAGGAGGGTGACCTCCCCGACATCGATCCCGATGCGGGCGGCTTCGCGTACGACGGCGGCCTCATCGCGGTGCCGGGCTGCCTCCAGCTGACGCCGGGCCCCTACGCGTCGTCGACGTGCTCGTCGTCGACGAGGCTCATGAGCAACGTCGGGCTCCAGTCCGGCACGTACGTCCTCTCGTCCGTGACCGTCCTCGGGACGACGGGGTTCTGCGCCGACACCTTCAAGACCCTGGATCACTCGGGCGCGCTCGTCATCGACGCCGCGTCGCCGGCGCAAGGGACCCTCCGGTTCATGGAACGCTACCGCAGCAAGGCGAACCCCCTCGTCTTCGCCGCGACCACGTGGACCGCGAGCGCCACCACGGGCGGCGGGAGCCTCACGCTCGCGCTGCCGGGGACGTGCCTGAGCGGCAAGGCGCCGCCGTCCGCCTCGGTCTTCGGCTCTGGCTCGAGCAGCGGGAAGAAGTTCATCGTCCTCACGCTCCCCTACGGCGCCTCGGGCAAGGCCCGTTACCGCTTCGTCGAGCCCTGACGCGTGAGGCCTAGGGGCAGCCCGGAAGGGCCGTGATCCACGCCGCGAGGAGCGCCGTCCCCGGCTCGTCGACGACGTGCGAGATGAGCGGCGGCATCTGCTCGTTCGGATTCGGGAAGCCGCCCGGCGCGGTCCGGTTGTGCGAGAGCACCCAGACGGAGCTGCCCTCGGGCGAGCCCGGAGCGATGCGCTTCAGCGGCAGGCCGCCGTCGGGCGTGGTCTTGCCCGAGTTGATGTCGCAGGTCGTCGTGAGCGCGTCGAGCTCGGTCGCGCTCGTCGCGCCGCCCGGCCCGAGCTGCGCGGCCGTCAGGCGGAAGAACGTCTGCGTGAAGAACCCCTCCGCCTTGTCGGACTTCTGGTGGCAGCCCCCGCAGTTCGCGTGGAGCCACGCGATCGCGGGCGCGGCCTTGCCCGTGCCGTCGTCGGGGATGGTGAAGCTCGTCGTCGCCGGGACGGGGCTGAGGAGGTTCTCGGCCACGAGCGTCGCCAGCGTGAGCCCCTCGGCCCCGGGGAGCCCGAGGCTGACGGCATCGAAGCCGACGATGGGCTCCGTCTTCCCCTTGTGGCAGCTCAGGCACTGGTTCGCGGCGGGGATCTCGTAGTCGATGCCGCTCGTCGTCGGGACGAGCTCGCCCTTGTCGAGGCGGTCGGCCTCCGTCTCCGTCGCGTTCCAGCGGTAGCTCGTGTGCTTCCACGTCGCGTCGCCGGTCTTCGCGTACACGCGCGTCTCGATCCGCTTTCCGTCGAGCGCGAGCTCCTTCCAGAGCTTCGTCCCGACGGGCAGCTTCCAGTCGTCCATGTTCGTCGCGTCGATCGTCGTCCCCGGCGGGAGCGTGATGAAGCGCGTCTTCGTCGAGCCGTCGCTCCAGAACTGAGCGGCTGGCGTGTACGGCCGCACGCCGGCGGCGAGCGTCTTCTGCGCGACGTCCGCGTAGAGGCCCGCGCACGAGAGGTGCCGCGCGAGCCCGTCGGAGGCGAGGTCCGCCTCGCAGCCCCCCGCGTCGGGGGCCGACGAGGTCTCGGCCGCCGCATCGGCGAGCGCCGTCGTCCCGGCATCGGCGGGTGAGGGCTCGGCGGCGGGCTCGTCGGAGCAGCCGGCGGCGAGCCCCCCGGCAAGGACCCCGGCGCCGAGGAGGGCCGTGGCCGAGAGGGCGAGGACGCGGCGGAGTCGTGTTTCGCGCATCGTCCGAGAGGATACCCCAGACGATGGCGTGACGTCTTGATAGGGTGACCGCCCTCATGGATCCGTCCCGCGAGCCTCCGCCCCGTGTAGGCATCATCATGGGCTCCGTCTCCGACTGGGAGACGATGGCCCACGCGGCCGAGATGCTCGAACGCCTCGGTGTGCCCCACGAGGTGCGCGTCGTATCCGCGCATCGCACCCCCGACCTCCTCTTCGACTACGTGTCGAAGGCGGAGTCTCGCGGGCTCGAGGTGATCGTCGCGGGGGCCGGGGGCGCGGCCCATCTGCCCGGGATGGCAGCGTCGAAGACGCTCCTGCCCGTGCTCGGCGTGCCGGTCGAGTCGAAGGCGCTGCGCGGCATGGACTCGCTCCTCTCGATCGTGCAGATGCCGGCGGGGGTCCCGGTGGCGACCTTCGCGATCGGTCGGGCGGGCGCCGTCAACGCGGCCCTCTTCGCCGCGCAGATCCTCGCCCGCAAGGACGCGTCGATCGCCTCCGCGCTCGTGCGCCACCGCGAGGAGCAGACGCAGAAGGTGCTCGATCAGCCCGATCCGCGGTCGCCGCCCGCCGACAAGGAGTCGGCGCCCGGATCGGTCACGACGCCGGAGTCGCAACGGCGAGGCGGGGCGTGACCGTCGGCGTGCTCGGGGGCGGCCAGCTCGGTCGCATGCTCGCGCTCGCGGGTTACACGCTCGGGCAGCGCTTCGTCTTCCTCGAGCCCGCGAAGGATCCGTGCGCGGGTCACGTCGGCGAGGTGCGGGTCGGCGCGTACGACGACGAGGAGCGGCTCCAGGAGCTCGCGAGGAAGAGCGTCGTCGTCACGTACGAGTTCGAGAACGTCCCCGTCGCGTCGGCGCGCTTCCTGAACGAGCTCGTCCCGGTCTTCCCTCCGCCGCGCGCGCTCGAGGTCAGCCAGGATCGCCTCGTCGAGAAGGAGTTCTTCCGCTCCCTCGGGATCCCGGTGCCCGCGTTCGCGCCCGTGTCGTCGCGGGCCGATCTCGAAGCCGCCGCGAGCGCGCTCGGGCTGCCGCTCGTCGTCAAGACTCGCCGCTTCGGCTACGACGGCAAGGGCCAGTGGGTGCTCCGCGCGCCCGGCGACGTGGCGCGCGCGTGGGATGCGCTCGAGGCGGCGTCCCTCGTCGTCGAGGCGCTCGTGCCCTTCGATCGCGAGCTCTCCATCCTCGGCGTGCGCGGGAAGAACGGCGAGACGCGCTTCTACCCGCTCGTCGAGAACGTGCACCGGGACGGCATCCTCCGCACGAGCACGCCGAAGAGCGCGGCGTGGACGCCCGAGCTCCAGGCGCGCGCGGAGGGCTGGGCGAAGCGGGTGCTCGACGAGCTCGACTACGTCGGCGTGCTCGCGATCGAGCTCTTCATGGTCGGCGAAGAGCTCCTCGTCAACGAGATGGCGCCGCGCGTCCACAACTCGGGGCACTGGACGATCGAGGGCGCGGAGACGAGCCAGTTCGAGAACCACATCCGCGCCGTCGTCGGGCTTCCGCTCGGCTCGACCCGGATGGTCGGCGTCTCCGCGATGCTCAACGTCATCGGGCGCATGCCCTCGCGCGAGGCGGTGCTCGCCGTCGACGGCGCCCACCTCCACGCCTACGGCAAGGAGGGCGCGCCCGGTCGGAAGATCGGCCACGTCACCGTGCGCGCGGAGACCCTCGCCGAGCTCGAGGCGAAGGTCGGGCAGCTCGCGCCGATCCTCGATCCGATCGAGCCCCAGCTCTGACCTCGTCACACTAGGCTCGCCTCGCGCGACGAGGGCATCGTGCTCTCTCGCGTCGTCCTCGCCGCCGTCGTCCTCGGCTCGTCTCTCGCGTGCTCGTCGGCGAGCCCGCACGACAGGTACGAGGCCGCCGAGCCTCCGCGGACCTCGGACGTCCGCCACGCGGTCGCGCTCACGCGCGAGCCCGCGTCGCTCTTCCGGCTCGGAGACGAGGTCGTGCTGGCCCGAGCGGGGAAGATCGAGCGCGTGACGCCGCGCGGCGACGTCGAGCCGCTGGCGATCGAAGGCATGCCCGAGCCCGCGCGTGTCATGTCGCGCGTCGGGCACGAGGTGACGTCCGGGGCGACGACGGCTCTCCTCGGGGAGTCCCTCGCCTCGCTCTGGGTCGGCTGGTCCACGTACTCCGTGTTCGGGAACACGACGATCCTCGGGATCGAGGGCGGCAGGGCGCGGTGCGTCGGCATGTGCGGACAGGACGAGCGCGACCCGGAGCCGTGGTCGGACCGACCGCCGGAGGAGTACGAAGGCTCGGGCGGCGAGCTGCGATCGTGGGGAGGCCGGGGCCACCTCTTCGTCGTCACGAACCTCGTCTCGGGGGAGAACGACAGGTGGATCGCGCTCCCGGATCCGATCCCGCGTGATCGCGCCGAGGCCGTCGCGCAGAGGATCGAGGTCGGCTCCTCCGGCGTCGCCTTCGAGCTCGCCGACGGAACGATCGTGCACGTCGACCAGGAGCGGGCCATGTGCCTGTCGCGCGGTGTACGGACCGCGATGCCGCTCACGAAGGCGGGTGACGCCCTCCCGTGGCGAGACAGCGTCGCGGCGCTCGGATGTCGCGACGTCGCGATCCTCACCGCGCCCGGGGAGCTGTGGCGCGAGCGCGACGGCGTCGCGACGCGCATCCCCGCGCCGCTCGCGGCGGAGCACCTCCGCGTCGCCGACGACGGCTCCCTCTGGGTGACGGGCAACCGCCAAGAGGCGCACCGCGACGACGGAGGCGCGTGGCGTCCGGTGCGATGGACCGCGCCGCCCGACGCCCACGACGCCGTCGTCGCGATCACGCGCGAGGCGCTCTTCGTCCGCCGCTCGCTCGGCTCGGACCAAGAGACGATCCTCCGCGTGCCGCTCTGATCCGACTCCGGGAGGACCTCTTCTGTCGCCTCTCCGTGGTCCCGATCGTGATGCTCCCCTCCGCGAGCGACCAGGCGACGCGGCGCGGCCCTCGGGCACTCCGCGGCCGTGCGCGGGGCGAGCTCGATTCACGACGCCGCCGTCGCGCGGCTCGGCTCGCAGCCCTGGCCCGGCAACGCGCGCCCGCTCCAGAACTCCGTCGAGCGCGCAGTGGTCCTCGCCGCCGACGCGGCCGACGTGACCCTCGCCGACGTCGAGCGCGAGCTCGGTCGAGCGACGCCCGGCGCGACGAGGCCCGCGCCCCCCCCAACGCAGCATCCTCGACGCCCAGCGGAAGGACATCGAGAAGGACGCGCTCCTCCGCGCGCTCGCGCACGCGAAGAAGAACCGTACGAAGGCCGCGCGCCTCCTCCCGTGAGCCGACGTGCGCTAGACGACAAGCTCGCCGAGCCACGCGCTCGCCTAGGAGCGGGTAGCGCGTAGGGGTTCAAGCCGACGGGAGGCGGCGCCCACGAAGTCGAAGGCGCGCGCCGAGTGCTCTGTCGAGCCCGACCTTCTTCGCGCGTGCCCTCAGCGCTCGCGCGGGAGGACGCGGGCGTTCACGTGGGCGACGACAGCCGCGCTCTCGTGGATGGTCCGCCTGTGGATGGACGGCGTCGTGCCCTTGTAGCTGAACATGTGGACGTTCACGCCGGCGTCTGGCCGCGGGAGCTGGGCGACGTCGGCGTCGGGGACCCAGCGTGGGTCCGGCTGGAAGGCGCCGGGCACCACGCTCATTTCTTCCGCGAAGTGCCTCGCGCCGACGAGCTGGCGGACCGGGTCGACGGCGTGGCAGCTGGCGCAGTCGATGGTGTTCGGCGTGTGGACGCCCGGGTCCTCGATGCGAAGCATCGCGGCGAACGATGCGCGGCGGCCGGCCTGTCCGGCCGCGCGCGCCGTCATCCGGTTACCCAGCGACTGCATGTTGTCGGCCGCGGGTGCACGCGACGCAGGGACGAACGCGGGGTCGCCGTCGAGCTCTCCGGGCGTGAAGCCCGCGAAGAACGCGACGTGCGTATCGTCACCGGCGGGCAACGTGGGGATGACGAGCGGCGTGTCCGCGGCGACGTCGAAGCCCGAGAAGTTCCACGTAGTGTCGAGCCCGCTCGGCGCGAACTGCGTGAGCTGCACCAGGTTCGACGGGCCCGCGAGCGACGCCACGAGGCGGTTGACCTCCTCCACGACTCCGAGATCGAGGTCGCCGCTCGTCGTCGTCAGGAGAGGGTGGGGCGCGAGCGCGCCGAGCCGCCGGTCGCCGGCTATCCGCACGCGGAGCTCGATCATCGTTTGCACCGCGCGCGCGAGCTCGTCGCGCGTGAGCGCGTAGAACGCGTGGACCGCGTCGTCGGCCGCCTTCGCCCGGTTGCCATCGAAGGTGAGCGTCTGGAAGACCAGGCGCATCTGGTTCTTGCACGCGGCTTCGTCGATCTCGCGAAGCGCGCGCGTCTCGGCGAAGCAGGGGTCGAAGCGGACGGCGACCAGCTTGAGCCCGGCCAGGGAAGGCGCAGCCGGTGTGCCCCCGATCTGCAGCGTCCCGGGCGCGCCGAACGCGCGCGCGTAGATCGCCTCGCCGAGCAGCGCGCCTCCGCGTCCCGGCGACGCGGGCGCGAGATAGCCACGATCGAATGCCGCGCGCGATCGGGCGAGGGGCAGGAGGAGCGAGACGTCGTTCACCTGCGCGAGGTCGGGGCGGAGATCCGGCGCCTGCGTCTGGGCGGCTCCGGCGATGTCGTGCTCCGCGCCGGGCGTCGCGGAGCACGCCCCTGCGGTCGCTACCGCGACCACCGCGCCGACTAGCTTGAGGCTAGCGAGGCGCATCGCGTCACTCCGGCACGGTGAGCATGCTGTCGAGCGGGAGGACCGCGACGGTGTATGGACCGTCGCTCACGTGGCGCCGCGTGCTGGGGTTCGTGAGGTTGTGCTGCGAGGTCGTGATGACCTTGTACGTGGCGCCCGCCTCGACCTCGAGGATGACCTCGCAGAGGTTCGTCCGCGTGTTGCCCACACTCGCCGTGTTGTGTAGCCACGGCTTCTTGCCCGTAGGGTCCTCGTGCTCGATGCGGAGGTACGACCAGATCTTCGGGTGGTCGACCGGTCCCTTCATGACGAAGCGCACGTAGCCGGTCTCTTTCGCCGCGAAGTGATAGGCATGCCAGCCTTCGGTGGGCGCGAGCACGTTGTCGTGCCAGCGGCCGGGAGCCAGCGTCACGCCGGTGTCCGTCGGGCGTCCGATGTTGTCGAGGCGCGCCGTGATGGCGTCTTCGCCATCGTCGACGTCCTCCTCTCCTGCAGGTGCAGCGCAGGCGGTCAACGACGGAGCGAGAGTCAACGCGGCGAGTAGCAGTCTTGCGCGGAGCACGACGTCACTCTTTCACGGTGAGCGTGTAGTCGGCGTTGACGCGGCGGCCGCCCTCTAGGTGCTGCCCGAGCGTGGCGATCACCGTGAACTTCTCCCCGGGCCGCACGCGGAACACGAGCTCGGCCGTCGCCGAGGCGCCGTTTCGATATCCGTTGCTCGACCACGCCTCGGCGTGACGCTCGGTGTTGGATTGACTGAGCACGCGAAGGTACGGGCGCCGTGCGGTGCCGCCGCTCGCGCTCGTGGTCGTCATGACGACTCGGACGAGTCCCTCTTTCGAGGCCGTGTACACGTGGGCGGGGAAGCCGACGCGGGGGGTGATGGTCCCCGCCAAGGACGACCCGCCGTTCAACGGCTTGTCGGTCAAGACGGTGGGATTGTCCAGGTTCTCGGCCGCGGCCGCCCCGAGCGCCCAAGAAACACCGACGGCGACAGCCGCGACCGCACACCCATGACGCCACCACGTCCAGCGCATGGTCGTCGGAGGTGTGCAATTGTCAGGCCAGGTAGGATGAGGGGCGCACTGCCTCCGTCTCGTCGTTTTTTGCCTCCCGGCGCTTCGTCCGGCACTGGCGTGTGGAATGCGGACGGCTTGCGCGCGATCCACCAGGTCTGGCTACCGCAGCCCGTCGTAGCCGGGCTGGTCGCGCAGTTCGCCACGCTCGTCAACAACGTCGAGGAGGACGACAACGGGGAGAGCGAGGGCGTGCACGTCTCGCGCGCGGGCCTGCACGCGCGACCACCGCGGGGGCGAGCGCGGGCGGCGCGGCCGCGGCCTCCTTCGCCGCGGTCCTCCTTCCGTCAGGGCGCGACCGGCGTGAACTTCCGCACGAAGACGTTGCGGTTGTCGCCGTGGTGGACGACCGCGATCTCGCCCTTCGGTGCGACGGCGAGCGCGGAGTAGCGCCAGGAGCCCGTCGCCATGAGGCCGAGGCTGCGCTCGGCGACCCTCCCGGCCGGGTCGATGCGGAGCACGGCGCTCCGGTCGTAGGACTCGGCCGGGCGCTTCTGGATCCACACGTTCCCCGCGCCGTCGACGTCGACGTCCGGGAACGGCGCGGTCCACTGCGTGCGGTGGGTCGAGAGCGGGATCGTGCGGATCGGTCCGGCGTCGCCGAGCTCGAGGTAGATGCCCTCGTAGTCCCCGCGCGAGGAGTCGGTCGTGAAGTCGTAGGACTGCGCGACCACGTGCGTGGTCCCGTCCGCGCCGTGCGTCGCGACGAAGTACGGGCGCGTGTTGGTGGTCTTCTGCGCGACGAGCGTGGTCTTCGCCCAGGGGTCGATCGGGTTCTGGCGGCGGTAGACGAGGACGGATCCGAACTCGCGCGCCGCGACGATGTCGGCGCCGCCGTCCTTCCGCACGTGCACGGCGAGGTTCCGGTAGCCGCCCCAGCCGCAGTCGTCCACCTTCTCCATCGCGCCCCAGGCGCCGTGCGCCGGGCGCGACGCGAAGTGCAGCGTGCACTTGTCGCTCTGGTAGCTGTTCACGGGCGCGGGGGTGATGCCGGTGAAGACGGCGAAGACGGTGCCCGAGACGTTCCGCGCGAACGTGAATTGGCCCACGCGCTCGCGGTAGCCGAGGCGCGGCCCACCGAAGGCGCCGTAGCTGACGCCGCCGCCCTCGTAGTGGTAGTAGCTCGTCGCGAGCACCGGGTCCTGGCCGGGCGCGTGGAGGAGGCCGAAGGGGGTCTCCGAGGTCGTGGCGCCGCTGCTCTTCAGCGCGCCGAGCGGGCCGGACCACAGCGTGTGCGTGCCGCCGGACCGCCACGACTGGTACGCGACCCGGAGATCTCCTGCGCTGCCGTACGCGGCGCGGGCGGTGCCCTGCATGTGGGTGCCGTCGACGGCGAACGAGGTCTCGCTCACCGTCACGCACCGGTCGATGAAGCACATCGCCGCGGCGCCGCCGCACTGCGCGTCGGAGGTGCAGGTCGCCACCGGCGCGGGCGGGGGCGCCTCGCCGTTGCGCGAGACGGTGAAGGTCACCTCGCGCGACGCCTCGTCGCGCACGGCCACGTAGTACGTGCCCGGCTTGGTGATCGTGCGCGTGAGGCGCGCGCTCGGATCCGTTGCGCTCACGTCGACGCTCCGCGCGAGCGTAGCGAAGGTCGGCCCGAGCAGCCACGCCTGGGGATCCCCGTCGCCCTTGTCCGAGCGAACGGTGACGTCGAGCCTCTCGCCCGCCGCCACCTCCAACGCGAAGGCGCGGTAGAACGGCTTCGGGGCCGCCGCGATCTCCTTGGTCTCGCCGCGTCCGAGCGTGCCCAGGATCTCGGAGCGCGTCAGCGCGCGGAGCTCGTCCTCCGAGCCGATCACGGCATCGGATTCGTCTAGCTCCTCGGCGGCGCAGCCGACCGCGGCAGCCGAGAGCGACAGGGCGAAGAGCGGGAGGAGCACGCGAGCGAAGGAGGAGGGAGTGGCGGTGTGCATCGGGCCGTGTATACGCGGCCGACGGGCATTCCTCCCCTCTTGGGGCTCCACCGCGTCTGGCTCCCGCAGCCCGTCGTAGCGGGGCGGGAGCGCAGTCCGATCTGGAACTTCCTGCGCACGAACGATGTTCTCACCCGAGCTCAACCCCGGCCCCAGCCTCGATCCTGCACCCGACCTCGACGCTCGACCGACGACGAAAGGGCGATACGCGAGTCTCACTACGACGTCGACGTGGTGACGCGCATGACCTCGTCCACCGTCGTCACGTGCTCGAGGACCTTCCGTAGGCCCACCGTGCGCAAGGTCGGAACGCCCCGCTTCGCGAGGAGCACCCGGTAGTCGCGGGGGCTCGCCTTCGCCTTCACGAGCTCGCGCATCTCGTCGTCCACCTGGACGACCTCGAAGATCCCCGTGCGGCCCTTGTACCCGGTGCGGAGGCACGCGTTGCATCCGCGCGCGCGGACGACGCGCGTGCCCGCCGGGACGACCACGTTCGTGCCGTCGAGGAGCGGCCGATCGAGCAGGACCTCCTCCTTGCAGGCCTCGCAGACGAGCCGGACGAGTCGCTGGGAGAGGACGGCCGTGAGCGCATTGCCGACGATCCAGGGCTCGACGCCGAGGTCCACGAGACGGACGACGCTCTCGACGGCGTCGGACGTGTGGAGCGTCGAGAGGACGAGGTGACCGGTCAGCGACGCCTGGAGCGCGATCCCGGCCGTCTCCGCGTCGCGCATCTCGCCGACGAGGATGACGTCCGGATCCTGCCGCAGGATCGCGCGTAGGCCGCTCGCGAAGGAGAAGCCCGCCTTCGGGTTGATCTGCCCCTGGGTGATGGACGGGAGCTCCATCTCGACCGGATCTTCGAGCGTGACGACGTTCGTCCGCCGCGTGTCGACCAGCTTCAAGAAGGAGTAGAGGGTGGACGTCTTGCCGGCGCCGGTCGGACCGCTCGTGACGAGGAAGCCTTGCTCCCGGTCGAGGAGCTGCCGCACGAGCGCCTGCGCGGCCGCGTCGAGGCCGATCTTCTCGAACGGGATGAGCGTCTGCCCGCCGAGGAGTCGCAGCACGATCTTCTCTCCGACGGAGCTCGGGAAGCTCGACGCGCGGAGGTGGACGGTCGCGCCGTCGGGGGCGAGCGTGAGCTGACCGTCCTGCGGGACGCGCCTCTCGGCGATGTCCATCCGCGCGAGCACCTTCACGCGCGAGACGACCTCGGGGGCGAGGTCGAACTGGACGCTCGGCTGCTCGACCATCTCGCCGTCGACGCGGAAGCGAACCGCGAGGCGGTCCCGCTTCGGCTCGAGGTGGATGTCGCTCGCCTTCGCGCGCTGCGCGCGCCGGACGATCTCGTCGAGGATCAGGACTGCGCCGTGCTCGGTCGGCTCCGCCATCCCGACGAGGCTACCACCGTCAGGGCCAGCGAGCCGCGAAGCTGCGGTGGACGTCGTGCTCGGGCGTGGTGCCGGTCGCGAGCTCTCGGCCCCGATAGCCCGTCAGGAGGCGCGTGACGCGGATCGTCCTCCCGTCCACCTCGAAGCGCGCCCGCCAGGCCTTCACGGCGAGGACGAGCGCGCCGTCGACCTTCTTGATCCGTCGATACGGGTGGGGCTGCGGGCCGAGCGAGAGGGCGTCGACGAGACGCGCCTCGAGATCCGGGCTCGCCGGATCGTGCGCCTGGATCCACGCGAGGGCCTCGCGCGCGGCCTCCGACACGACGACCTGCCAGGTCGGGAGGGGGTCTCTCGCCTCGAGCCATCCGGCGGAGGACTCCGGGAACGCGTCCGCGTACGCGAGGTAGGGCTTCAGGTCGAGCACCGGTGTTCCCTCGAGGAGATCGAGGTCCTTCACCGTGACGCGGAGCCCGTCGACGGAGAGTAGCCGGACGGCGGACAGCCCGATCGGGTTCGGCCGATGCGGAGAGCGCGTGGCGAACACGCCGCGCTTCACGTCGCTCCGCGGAGGGAGCACCTTCGTGTGCGCGCCCGCATCGCCCCCGAGGTGGAACCAGAAGAGGATCCAGAGGCGCTCGAAGCCGGCGACGTCCTCGAGCGCGTGCTCGTGCTCGGGCAGGAGCTCGATGACGCCACAGGTCCCCTCGGCCACGCTCGCCGTCGCCTGACGCGGCGCCTGCACCTTCTCGACGAAGGGAGACCTCACGAAGCCGATCGGCCGCACGACGAAGCTCTCGGGCGTGATGCGCACGAACGAGGGTGTACCACGTCAGATGTCGATGCCGCCGAGGTCGAAGGGAGCGGGGGCGTCAGGGGCTCCGAGCGGCGAGGGACCGCTCTCGGTCGTCGGCGGGCTCTCGTGCGGGACCTCTGGCGGAGTCTCCCTGGCGCCTTCGCTCTCCGCATCCGCCGTCGGGCTCGCGTGCTCGCGCTCGCCGTTCGCGTCGAGGGGCGGCAGGGACGCGCCGAAGGACCACACGGCTTCGATCGTCCTCGCCTCGGCGAGGGCGACGGTCTCGGGGGCGGGCGACCAGGGCTCGGCTGCCTCCGGCGGCGCGACGAGGCCGAGCGCGTGAGGCAGGTCCGCACGGAGGACGGACGCCGAGGCGACCGCGACCAGCCCGATCGCGATCGCGACGGCGGCGAGCCAGAGACCGCGGCGCCTCGGAGGCGTCGCGCTCGGGCGGTGCGCGACGTCCTCGTCGCCGCCGACCCACGGCGTCGGCTGCACGGGGTCGTGCTCGTGCGGGTCCGTCGGCGCGCTCGGCCTCGGCAGGGCAGGGACGGTCTTCGCGCGGGCGGCGCCTCCCTCGATCCCCGCATGCCACAGCAGGAAGGCGATGTTGCGCGCGGACGCGTGGTCTCGCGGCGCGAGCGGGGCGAGGTCGTCCGCGAGCTCACCGACGTTGGCGTACGCGCCTGGTCCGTCGACGAGGGCACGCGCCACGACGTGCGCGATCCCGTTCGGCAAGGTCCGGGCCCCGTCGGTCGAGAGCGATTCGTCGTCGTCGCGAAGGACGCCGGACGCGAGCGCGCGGAGCGTGCGGCCGAGCCCCTGGAGGTCCCGCGTGAGGTCCTCGCGCGCGCGCCCCTCCGCCTTCGCCACGGTCGTCCAGGCCACCTTCACGCGGAGGGGGCCGTCGTCGCTCCGCTCGAGCATGACCGAGTGCGGGCCGACATCGCCGTGGACCATCCCGAGCGCGTGCGCCTCCGCGACGGCTTCGGCCGCTTCGAGGGTCCACGCGGCGGCCTGCTCCGGCGAGACGGGACCGTTCGTCGCGATCTCGCGCGCGGCGGTCGTGAAGGCGCCCTCGCGCACGACGAAGGGGGTCCCGTCCGGGAGGCTGCCCGCCTCGAGCACGCGGAGGACGTGCTCTCCCTCGAGTCGCTGCGCGATCCGCGCGTCGCGCAGGAAGGTCACGCGCTCGTCGTCGTGCTCGAGGGCATCGGCGATCTCGATCGCGACGCGCCGTCCGGTGGCGAGCTCCACGCCGTCGTGGAGGACGCCGGAGTCCGTGCCGCCGCGCTCCGTCTCGAGGCGGTACCGATCGAGGAGGACGACACCCTCGGCGCCGCGCCTTCCCTCCAGCTGATGCGTTCGGTCCCCGGAGCGATCGGTGAGCATGGCGAGCTCTTCTCTCCCAGCAGGGTCAGACCCGGACCGCGTGACGCCTACCGCTGATCAACGCGACGACCGCCACGAAGAGGGCCGACCCGAGGATCGACCACACGATCGGGAACGTGTGGCCGCCGACGCCCACCGCGAAGAGCTCGGGCAGGCCGAGGACGCGGGCGAGCCAGCTCCCGAGGAGCGCGCCCACGAAGCCGACGGCGATGGACACCAAAAACCCGCGGGAGGTCCCGGCGATGGCCTGCCCGATCGCGCCGCAGATTCCGGCGACCAGGAGGAGCAGCAAGAGCTCGATGACCGACATGTTCATGTTCCTCGTCACGAGGTCGAGCAATGGCCGTACCGCGCTCGGGCCTCGGGTAGCTCCGCGTCCCCACGGGCCCGCTCCGCGCGCGCGCCGCGGCAGAGCGCACCCGGCCGTGGCGGAACGGCGAGCGAGCTCCGCCGTGGTAGAAGCGCGAGCGATGCGTCGCGCCCTCGCCATCCTCGTAGCGATCGCGGTCGCCTTCGCGACGCGTTCGGGCCGGGCCCACACCGCCGGGCTCTCGACGGGCGAGTACACGCGGCACGGGCCGCGACTCGACGCCTCGCTCGTCTTCGCGCGGGGGGAGGTCGCGAGGCTCGTGCCGATCCTCGATGCGAATCGTGACGGGCACGTGAGCCCCGCCGAGGTTCACGACGCCCGCGGGACGCTCCGTGCGAAGGTCCTCGAACGTGTCGTCGTCACGGCGCGAGGGACGCCCTGCTCGGTGTCGCTCCGCGATGCGGCGATCGTCGAGGGCGACGGTCTCTTGGTCGCGGGGCGATGGGACTGCGGCGGCCCACCGGATCGGATCGAGCTCGTCCTCCTCGACGACGTGACGCGCGGACACCGGCACGTCGCACGTGTCGTCGTCCTGGACCTGACGCAGGATCGCGTCCTCTCCGCGGAGTCGCGGGTGCTCGAGCTCGCGCCGCCGGGGGCCGGTGAGGAGGCGAACGCCTCTGCCCGCGATCCGACGCCGGCCGGGAGCCCGCCCACGTCGCTCCTCGGGTTCGTGGCGCTGGGCCTCGAGCACATCCTGACGGGGTGGGACCACCTCCTCTTCCTCTTCGCCCTCGTCCTCGTACCGACGCGTCTCCGTGCCCTCGCGCTCGTCGTGACGGCGTTCACGGTCGCGCATTCGATCACCCTCGCGCTCGCCACGCTCTCGGTCTGGACGCCGTCCCCGAGGATCGTGGAGCCGATGATCGCGCTCTCGATCGCCTACGTCGGCGTCGAGAGCGTCTACCTGCGCGAGGGGAGCTCACGGTGGCGCGTGACGTTCCCCTTCGGGCTCGTGCACGGCTTCGGCTTCGCCGGTGCGCTCCGGGAGGTCGCCCTCGCGCCGGACGTCGTGCCGCGCGCGCTCTTCGGCTTCAACCTCGGCGTCGAGATCGGGCAGATCGTGGCGCTCGCGGCGGCGCTGCCGCTCATGACGCTGCTCCGCCGATCGACGTGGTTCGCGACGCGCGGTGCGAGGCTCCTCGCCGGCGCGATCACCGGCGTCGGCCTCGTCTTCTGCGTCTACCGGATCGCGTCGCCCTGAGCCACGAACGGGTTCGTGTTGCCCTGCAGCTCTTCGATGAGACGGTTTCGCTCCCGCTCCCACGCGTCGGGCGGATCCTCTCGGTCCCACGCGGCGAAGAGAGCGCGGTGCGCCTCGTCGAGGATCTCGCGCTCGGGATAGGCGGCGTCCATGTACGCGTAGGCCCGCGCGAGATCGCCGCGCACCTCGGCGCGCGGCTGGAAGACCATGCCCTCGACGCGGCTCTTGCACGCGCCGAAGCGGAGCACGCGCGCTTCCCGCTTCGCCGAGGCCGGAGCGCGGGCCTCGGCGAGCCCCATCGGGAGATCGCCGCGGAGGCCGTTCACCTCGCCCACGGCCGGGAAGAGGTTGTGGAGATCGGCCTCCATGCGCGAAAACTCGGGGGAAGCGAGCCGCGCGCATGTGCGCCCGTGATACGGGCGTCCGCGGCCGTCGACGCAGCGCGGGTCGCCCTCCCGCCAGGCGGCGAAGGTCCGCCCGAACTTCGCGGCGGGGACGGCGTGCTCCCACTCGATGCGCTCGGCGCGGGTCGCGTGACCGGCCGACGTGTAGCCGCACGCCGCCAGGTCGACGCGGAGCCCGCGCCCTGGCTCGAGGGAGAACGGGCAGTCGCAGTACACGTCGCGCCTCGGGGAGCGCTCGACGTAGAGGCGGACGAGGAGCTTCTTCGCCTCGTCGAAGGAGCGGATCGTGACGTTGCCCGTCGGCCGCGCGGCGACCCCGGCGTCGCCCTTCGGTCCGACCACCGCGCCGCCGTCGGGAGGCGGCTCGGGCACGCGCGGCGCGGGCCCGGCGCCGCCGCATGCGCTCGCGCAGAGACCGACGGCGAAGAGGAGCGCGAAGGAGACGCGGGCGAGGAGGCGCACCGCCCCGGAGGATACCTCAGGGCTTGCGCGTGCGCGGCGGCGGCACGGGAGGCGGAACGCTCCGGCGCGTCTCGGACGCGGGGCGCGACGGGGGACGTGCGGACGGTATCGGCGGAGGCGTGACCCGCTTCGGCGGCCCCTCGCGCTTCACGACGTTCGGCCGCGGCATGCCGAGAGAGGAAGGAATCCTCGGCGTGCCGTCGGGGGACGACGGCGACGGCACGTGCGGCACGGGCATCGGCACGGGCATCGTCTGCATCTGGCGGATGCCCTGGACTGGCGCCGGCGGATGGGAGCTCCGCGAGCCGGGCTCGAGGACCGCGCGCGCGACGAGCAGCGCGGCGCCGCGGAGATCGTGCGCGTTCCGCACCTCGTCGAGGAGACGGGCGATGAAATCGTGGAGGCGCCGGTCGTGCGTCGCGCCCTGTAGGAGGCTCGTCGCCGCCTGCCGCTCCGGCGCGGCGATGGGCACCCACGGAGCGCCGGCGTTGCTCACCACCGTCGAGAGGACGGCGAGGAGGGCCTCGCGCTCGCCCGCCGGGAGAGGGCGCGTCGCGAGGTCGCGGGCGTGATCGAGGAGAGCGGGCGGGAGGACGGCGCGCATCCCAGGTCCGAGGATGCGGCCCTCCGGCCAGACGCGAGCGCGCTGCTGCTGTTGCCAGCGCTCGGGGTCCCAGATCATCGTGGCCTCGGCGACCGACGCGAACATCGCGTAGACGGGGTCGGTCGCCAGCTCTCGCGGGTACGTCCATCGCACGCTGAGGACGAGGCCGCCGCGGACGAGCACGAAGAGATCTTCGCGCTCCGGCGGCCCGTCGGGCGTCATCGTCGCCACGTCGTACGCCGCGACCGCCGCGCCCTCCACGCCCCAGGCCGCGAGCCACGTCGTGTTCGCGTGGTCGACGGTCGCCGTGTCGGCGTGCACGCCGGCGCGTACGCGCGCCTCGAGCACCGCGGTGAGGTGCGCGACGTCCTGCGCCGTCGGCGCGTTCACGCGCGGAGGCTCGAGGCGATAGCGGATCGTGATGGGCGCGTCCTCGAGGACGAGCAGCGCGTCGGCGTGCGGCGCGTAGGCCGCGTACGGGCCGGACCCGCCGGCGTCCGCGCGCGCGAAGCGAGGCCGTCCGGGCAGGAGATGCGAGAAGCCCGCCCGACCGTCCTGGTAGAGGGCGGTGTCGTCGTGGCTCCGCGCGAGCGCGAACGGCGACGGAGGAGGGAGGGCCGTCGGTCCCGTGCCGGACGGCGGCAATCCGCCGGGCCCTGCCGCATGGAAGCCGCTCCCGCCCGGACCGCCTGGAGGAGGGGACCCGTAGCCGGAGGGAGGGCTTGCGGCAGGCGACATCGGCCGGGTGATACGGCGGCGGTCGTGGAATCTTCCCTCGCCGGATTCAGGTGTAAGGAGACGCGCACCCGGGCCGTTGCCATCCTGACGCGCACGGCGTGGGACCCTGTCCACGTGTCACCGCGAGCGCGACGAGAGCTCCCATGAAACGCGCGGAAATCGTCACGGCACCCGGGAATGCGCGGCCTGGCACGATGCTTGTAGCTCCACCGATCATGGACCGCCTCATCTGGCTCGCCTGGCGAGCGCTCTACGTCACCATCGGGGCGTGCGCGGTCCTCGTCGGCCAGAGCTTCTGGCGCGACGACGCGGTCCTCGCCGCGCCGGCGCCGCGGGACGACGCGCCGGTCGTCGCCCCGGCCGACGGTGTCGGGAACAGGGCAGCTGTCCGTCTCCGTGACGGCGTGTCGACGACGAGCATCCTCGGCTCGCGGACCGTCGCGCGCCCCGCCGTCAGCCCGCCTCGGGTCGAGTGCTCGGTGAAGGGGGCGCGCTCCTGCTGAGCGCGCCTTCGCGATCCCGCGCCGTCTCGAGGAGGGTGAGCAGCGCCGCGCGTTTGCCGGCGAGCGCATGGAGCCGATCGCCGCGGATTTCGGGCGGCACGAGCGTGCTCGCCTTCGCCGACACGCGATCGAGGTGGTCGAGCCAGGGGAGGGCTGCGAACGGGCTCGCCACGGCGACGAGCGCGCCGATCCACGAGGCAGGCCACGGGAGGGCGAAGAGGGCCGCCGCGACGAGGAGCGTCGCCCAGAGCGGGAAGACCGCGAGCCCGACCCCGAGCTTGTAGGTCGACGCGACGTCCCCGCTGGCGCCGAGCCGGCTCGTGACGAGGCGCGGCAGCTGGTAGGGAATGGCGTAGAGCGCGAACCCGACGAGCGCGAGCGGGAGGGCGACGAGGGCCCACGCCGCGGCGCCGTCCCGCGCGCGTGTCCGCGCGCCACGTACGACGTCGGCGTCGGTGAGGCCGAGCGTGTCGAGCTCCTCGAAGTACGCGCGCGCCTCCGTCGTCGCGCGTGACAGGACGTCCGGCGCGTCGTCGCGGAGCGCGGCGCGGGCCTCCTCGACGCGGCGTCCGAGCGCGTTCCTGGCGGCCAGGCTCCCGCTCGCTTCGTCGGCGAAGAGCTCGGCGACGCGCACGAGGAGCATGCGCGCTTCCCAGCTCTCGGCCTCGACGAGGAGACCCGAGAGGTCGCCCGCGAGGACGTCCGTGATGCGCGCGGCGAGCGCGTCGTCGTCCGTCACGTCTCGCGCGACGGTCGCGACGTCGCGGACGGGACCGAAGAGGACGAGGCAGCGCGACCGGAAGACGTCTCTCCGATCGAACTCGAGCGCGACGGCCTGGAAGGTGAGCGCGGCGCTCGCGCGTCGTGCGCGCGCCAGCATCCGCCCGGCCCCCGTCTTGAGCGCGAGGAGGTGCGGCTCGTTGTGGCTCGTTCCCTCCGGGAAGATGAGGATGTTGCCGCCCGTCGCCAGATGCGACGCGACGCGCGCGAAGACCGCGTCGTCCGAGCCCGCCGCCTTCGTCGGATCGTCACGACGGCGCACGATCGGGACCGCGCCCGCGGCGTCGAGGAGGAAGCGGAGCCCCGGGATCTGCCAGAGGGTGCTCTTCGCGATCGGCGAGATCTCGCACGGGGCCTGCGTGAGCACGAGGATCGGATCGACGAGCGCGTTGACGTGGTTCGCGCCGAAGAGACGTCCGGCCGTGGACGCGTCGGGGACCTCGCCGGCGACCTCGATCTCGCGGAAGTAGATGCGCGCGATCCGCCCGAATCCGACGCGGAGCAGATCTCGCAGGGCCGACATCTCCCCAAGATGGCGGACGGCGTGGCCTTTACGCAACTTCACACGCGGAGCTCGAAGAACCACGCGGGACGTTCCGTCCGTTCCATTAGCCTCCCCGAGCCATGCCGACGTCATCCGCCCCTTCCTTGCCTTCGCTTCTCCTCGCCTTCGCCCTCCTCGCGGCCGCGTGCGGCGGGGCGGCCCCGAGCGCGCCCGCTCGCGCCCCTGCCGTGAAGGGCGCCGCGCACGTCTTTGGTCCCGCAGAGGTCGACGGCGCGCTCCGTGACGCGTGGAAGGCGGCGGGCGTCACGCCCGCGCCGAGGGCCGACGACGCGACGTTCCTGCGGCGTGCGTACCTCGACGTCACCGGGACGATCCCGACCGCCGACGCGGTGACGGCGTTCCTGGCGAGCAAGGATCCGGACAAGCGCGCGAAGGTCGTGGACGAGCTCGTGCGGTCTCCGGCCTACGCCGAGCACTGGGCCACGTACTGGGACGACGTGCTGATGGGGCGGGCGAAGATGGGCGCCGCGATCGATCGCCCGGCCTTCAAGGACTGGCTCGTCGGCGCCTTCACGGCCCGCACGCCGTGGGACCGCCTCGTGCGTGACCTCCTCGCCGCGACGGGCCAGAACACGCGGGTCGGGGCGGACGAGGGCGAGGAGAAGGTGGCGCAGAACGGCGCCGTGAACTGGACGCTCCGGTACCGGGACAGCCCGCAGGATCTCGCCGGTAACGCGTCGCGCGTCTTCCTCGGCGTGCAGATCCAGTGCGCGCAGTGCCACGACCACAAGACGGAGTCGTGGACCCAGGACGATTTTCGCGGCTTCGCCAGCGGGTTCCTCCGCGTCCGCGCCGAGGCCGTCTCTCCGAAGGCGATGGGCCAGAAGCCGTTCGTCGTCGTCGACGAGGACCGCGCGCTGCCGCGCTACGCGAAGAACGCGGACGTCGCCCCGATCGCGAAGGCGAAGCCGCGCGGCCTCGACGGGAAGGAGCTCGAGGCGGGGAAGGGCACCCGCGCGAAGCTCGCTGCGTGGATGACCTCGCCGGAGAACCCGTGGTTCGCGAAGGCGATCGTCAACCGGATGTGGGGGCACTTCCTCGGTCGGGGGTTCGTCGACCCGGTCGACGATCTCCGCCCGTCGAACCCCGTCGTCCTGCCCGCCGTGCTCGACCGGCTCGCGGCGGACTTCGTCGCGCACGGCTACGACCTCGGGCACCTCGTGCGGACCATCTGCGCGACGGAGGCCTATCAGCTCGCCGCGTCGCGCGAGGCCGACATCGCGAAGGGCGATCCGGAGAACAAGCTCTGGGCGCGCTTCCACCTCGTGCCCCTCGGTCCCGAGGAGCTCTTGAACGGCATCCTCCTCGCGACGCGCATCGAGGACGCGGCGCAGAGAGCGCGCGTCCCGAAGGTCGAGCAGCTCCGCGCGCAGCTCGAGAAGCAGGTCGGCTTCCTCTTCGACGTCGACGAGGAGAGCGACGCGGCGGACTACGAGGGCACCGTCGGCGGCGCGCTCGCGCTCCTCAACGGCGGACTCGTCGGGAACGGGTCGCGCGCGGTCCCGGGCACGGCCGTCGCGGAGGTCCTCTCCGGCGGCGGAACGGACGAAGAGAAGGTCGAGCGGCTCGCGCTGCAGGTGCTGTCGCGAAGGCCCACCGACGCGGAGCGCGCGGCGTGGGTCGCCTACGTCGAGGACCGCTCGCGGTCTGCGCCGCCCGCTCCTGCCGGCCGCAACGAGGCGAGGGCTCCCAGGAAGGGCGGGGCACGTTCGCTCGCGCGCCTCGAGCGGCGCTCCGGGACGACCGATCCGCGCCGCGCCGCCTACGAGGACCTCGTCTGGGCATGGCTCAACTCGAGCGAGTTCGCCTTCAACCACTGAGATCCGCGAGAAGACCCATGAAGATCTCCCGACGTGACATCCTCGCCGCCGGCGGCGGCGCCTGGCTCTCGAGTCTCCTCCCGCGCGCGGCCCGGGCGGAGGGGGCGCCGCGTACGCCCGGCCCCGCCACGAGCGTCATCGTGCTCTGGATGAACGGAGGTCCGAGCCATCTCGAGACGTGGGACCCGAAGCCCGGAAAGGCGGCCGGACCGCACAAGGCCGTGAGGACGCGCATCCCCGGCGTCTCGATCAGCGAGCACCTCCCCGGCCTCGCGAACGTGGCCGACAAGCTCGCGATCGTCCGCGGGCTCACGAGCAAGGAGGGCAACCACGCGCGCGCGCAGTACCAGGCGCGGACGGCCTACGGCCCGAACCCCACCGTGATGCACCCCGCGTTCTCGGCGTGGATGAGCAAGCGCTTCGGTGAGCCCGCGTCGGGGCTCCCGGCCGTCGTGAGCCTCGGCGGCCCGAGCGTCGGCCCCGGCTTCTTCGGCGTCCAGCACGGCCCGTTCGTCGTGCAGGCGGCGGGGCGCGGGCCCGACGCGACCGGGTTCATGCCCCAGAACGTCGGCTACGGCGCGCAGGTCGACGCGGGGCGTTTCGGCGCGCGCATGGGCCTCCTCGCGGGGATGGAGGACGCGTTCGCGAAGGCGACCGGTGACGCGAAGGTCGATGGACGGCGGGCGCTCTACGCCAAGGCCGAGCGCCTCATGCACGCGAGCGCGCTCGATGCGTTCGACCTCGAGAAGGAGACGCCGAAGACCCGCGCCGCCTTCGGGAACACGCCGTTCGGCAAGGGCTGCCTCACGGCGGTGCGCCTCGTCGCGTCCGGCGTGCGCTTCGTCGAGGTCACGCTGGACGGCTGGGACACGCACGTCGACGTCTTCGGCCGGACCGAGCGGCTGATGAAGACGCTCGACCCGGCGATGAGCGGGACGATCGCGGAGCTCGAGACCCGCGGCCTCCTCACGAGCACGCTCGTCGTGTGGATGGGCGACTTCGGGCGGACACCGAGGCTGAACGCGAACGGCGGTCGCGATCACTGGCCCGGCGCGCAGTCCGCGGTCCTCGCCGGCGCGGGCATCAAGAAGGGCGTCGTCCATGGCGAGACGGACGCGGAGGGCGCAAGGGTCGTGAAGGACCCGGTGCGGATCCAGGATCTCGTCGCGACGATGGCGAAGGTGACCGGCCTCGACCCTGCCGACACCGCGTCGTCGCCTGCCGGACGCCCCATCGCGCTCGCGAACGACGGAACCCCCGTCGCGGCGCTCCTCGTCTGAGCGTCGTCGCGTCAGGCGTCTCGGTGGGACGCCTCCCGTCGCGAGCGGCGGCCCGCGCGGAAGAGGAGGAGGAGCACCGCCGTGACGCCGAGGGCCTCGGCGACGGCGTCCCGCGATCCGCCCGGGGCCGGCGAGATCGTGCATCCCGAGCCGGCCTCGGCGGCGTCCTCCTTCGCGTCGACGGCGGCGCCGGCCAGCGCCTTCGTCTCCGTGTCGTCGCCTTCGGCGATGAGCGACGAGGGATCGTTCGCGCGCGTGACGCTCGCGGTCTCCTGCGTGCCGAGCTTCGCGTGGGGGTTCTTCTTCCCCTCGACCCACGGGCGGTGTCCCGCCATCTCGAAGGCTCGGGCGAGGAGCGGCTCGTGCGCTCCGATCTGGCTGTACACCGCGTGCGTCGCGTCACCCACGCACGTGCTCGCGAGGTTGTTCGGATCGCGCGCGAGGCCGTTCCCGACCCGAGACGCCACGCCGACGACCGCGCCGGAGGCGGCGAGGAGCGGTCCGCCGCTGTCGCCCGCGCAGACCGACTCGCCGATCATGACCTCGGCCGGCCCGACGCCGTAGCGGTCGCTCTCGGGGTAGAGCTTCGGGCCCGCCCCGAGCCACGTGACGTTGCTCCGCTCGCGCCGCACGTCCGTGAGGAGCCCGCTCTCGGTCACGCCGAAGCCGACGACGGTGAGCACGTCCTTCGGGGTCGGCGGTCCGAAGCGAACCTTCGCGATCGGCGCCTCGAGCTCGCGGTCGAGGATGACGAGCGCGATGTCGCGGTTGCAGATGGTCGTCGCGCTGCCGTCGACGACGAGGGCCTTTCCGAGCGCGCTCGCCGACGCGAGCGACGTGGTGTCGGGCGCCGCGCCGTCCGGAGATACGAACACGCCGATGTTCGCGGCGGCCGTGTCGCCCGTGAGCGCGGCGCCGACCACCGCGGCGCCGTCGGGACCGCAGCCCGCGCCGCCCTCCACCGCGGACACGCAGTGCCGCGCGGTGAGGACCAGGTTCGGCGCGATCATCGTCGCCGTGCACAGCCCTCGTCGCATGCCTGCCGCGTCGAAGCGGGCGAGGGCGACGACCGCCTCGTTCCGGCCAATCGAGGGTGATCCGCCGATCACGGGCTGGATCGTCCGGCCCACGCGCTCGTCGGGCCTCAGCGGGTGATCGGCCTCGATCTCGGCGCTGCACGCCGTCAGAGACGCGACGAGCAACACCCCCATCGGAACCGAGTTCACGAGGTGGCGCATCTTCCGGGCGGGCTGGAACGGGGCGGTCCTCACGAGAGACCTCCGGAGCAACCTGCATTCCGGCGGGCATGTCCGACACGCGCCGACAGTCCCGCTCGACGGCGCGCCGTCGTCTCTGCCGCGGTGCGTCGTCGCCGCCGTTCGCCCCGGTCGGTCGCACGCCTTCCCGCTCGCGCCGGATCCGCGGTAGAACGCGCCGCGATGACGACGATGGCGACCCCGCCCACCGAAGGCCCCCGCCCCGGCTCGGACGCGCTCCTGGCGCCCGAGGCGCTCCTGCGGATCCACGAGCTGATGCTCGAGGCGCGCGTGCTCGAGGAGCGCCTCATCACGATGTACAAGCAGGGCGACGGGTATTTCTGGATCGGCGGTCCGGGCGAGGAGGCGTTCAACATCCCCCTCGGGCTCCTCGTCGACAAGGGCCAGGGCGTCGACCACGACTACCTCCATCTCCACTACCGCTCGAGCGGGACGCTGCTCGCGATGGGGGCCGACCCGGTCGACTCGCTCCGGCAGATGAAGAACACGGTGACGGACCCCTACTCCCGAGGGAGAAACTTCGCGGGCCACGCCTCGATCCGGAAGTGGAACGTCGCGCCGATCAGCTCCCCGATCGAGGTGCAGTTCTCGATCGCGATCGGGACGGCCATGGCGCAGCGGGGCGCCAAGGGCATCACCATCGTCCAGGGCGGCGACGCGGGCACGGCAGAAGGAGACTTCGCGACCGCGCTCGTGTGGGCCTCGCGCAAGGGCACCGAGCTCCCGATGCTCCTCATCGTGACGAACAACAAGTTCGGCATCTCGACCCCGTTCGAGGGGCAGCACGGCGAGACCCGCATCAGCGACCGCGGCAAGGCCTTCGGGATGCAGACGGCCACGATCGACGGAAACGACCCGGAGGAGGTCTGGGGGCAGCTGAAGAGGGCGATGGACTACGTCCGCACGGAGCGGAAGCCGTTCCTCCTCGAGGCGATGGTCTCGCGCCTCTACGGTCACTCCTCGGCGTCGGGCGCGAACTTCATCCAGAACGAGGCGGACTGCCTCCAGCGCTTCGAGAAGAAGCTCGAGGACCGCGGGCTCCTCACCCGCGCGAAGGCGGACGAGATGCGCGCGAAGACGACCGCGCGCTTCCTCGAGGCCTCGAAGAAGGTCCGCGACGAGCCGCAGCCGCCGCCCGAGTCCATCTGGGACTACGTGTTCGCCGACAAGAACTACGTCGCAGGAGAGAAGTGACATGGCCACGATGGTCCAGGCGATCCGGATGGCGCTCCACGTCGGGGAAGAGCGCCTCGGCGTCACAGACATCTTCGGCGAGGACGTGGGCCCGCCGCTCGGCGGCGTCTTCACGGCCACGCAGGGGCTGAAGACGACGTGGAACACGCCGCTCGACGAGCGCGGCGTCGTCGGCATGGCGATCGGCCTCGCCCTCGCGGGGCGTTGCCCCGTCGCGGAGATCCAGTTCTGCGACTACGCGTTCAACACGATCGATCTGCTCAAGATCGCCGGCAACACCTACTGGTCGTCGGGCGGCGACTGGAACGTGCCGATGGTGATGATGACGCCCGTCGGCGCCGGCATCCGCGGCAGCATCTATCACTCGCACTCCTTCGACGCGCAGGCGACGCGGACGCCGGGCTGGAAGATCGTGATGCCGTCGACGCCGCTCGACGCGTACGGGCTCCTCCTCTCGGCGATCAAGGATCCGAACCCGGTCATGTTCCTGAAGCCGAAGGCCCTCCTCCGGACGAAGGGCCCGAAGGGCGAGGTCATCCCCGGCGAGCCGGGCGACGACAAGGCCCTCTCGAAGATGATCGACGCGCCCCTCGGCGATCGGACGAAGTGGAAGCCCGAATGGCCGAAGCTCGACGACTACTTCGTGCCGATCGGAAAAGCGAAGATCGCCCGCCCCGGCAAGCACGTCACGGTCCTCACGTACGGGCGCAACGTCCCGATGGCCGTGGCCGCCGCCGACGAGCTCGCGAGCGAGGGCGTCGACGCCGAGATCGTCGATCTGCGCTCGCTCCATCCCTACGACTGGGACGCGATCGTCTCGAGCGTCAAGAAGACGAACAAGGTCCTCTGCCTCAACGAGGACACCGAGATCACGAACTTCGGCGAGCACCTGATCCGGCGCATCGTCGAGGAGCTCTTCTACGAGCTGCACGCGCCGCCTCGCCTGCTCGCCGGCAAGCACCTTCCCGGGATCGGCCTCGCCGACAACCTGGAGCACGCCAGCGTCCCGCAGAAGGACAGCGTCAAGGCGGCCCTCCGCGAGCTCGCGCGTCACGAGCCCTGACGCTGGCGGGCGCGGAGGGCTCGTCACGACACTTGCCCTCATCGTCGCCTGCCGCGTCGCGGCGAGAACCTGGCCGACGCCCCGTGGAGGGCGATAGACTCTCCTCGTGGTCCGCCTTCGCACGTGGCTCGCCGCCGCGCTCGGCGCGTTCGGGCTAGCCGCCTGCAACGCGCTGACGGGCGCGTCCGACCTCGGCGTCGGCGACTGCGCGGACTGCCCGAAGGTCCTCCCGAGCGCCGACGGCGGGGATCCCGCGGCGTCCGGAGACGGGGGCTCCGCCGGAAGCCCCCCGCGCGGGGACGCAGGGGAAGACGTCGTCGTGCCGGGCGTGCCGGGCGGGTTCCTCGACGGCGCCTACGGCGTCGGTGGGATCTCGATCTCGAACCTCGCGAACGACGCGTTCGCGGTCGCTGCCCGCGCGGACGGGAGCGTCTACCTCGGCGGCTTCGACTCGGGACGGACGGTCGTGCTCCGCGTCCTCCCGAGCGGGATCTTCGACGACGGGTTCTCGAACGGGCGCGCGGGCGCGAGCTTCCCGCTCCGCGGGTCGGCGCTGGTCCTCGGCGCGAACGAGCGGCCGATCGTGGTCGGCTCGTTCGATCAGGCCGACGGCGACGGGAACACGATCACCTATCCGTGCGCGACGCGCTGGGACGAGAGCGGCGACGTCGACCAGGGCTTCGCCAGGAACGGCGTGCGCGTCGGCGCGGCCGGAGACCTCTACCTCGCCGCGCACGGGACCGCGGGGGGCGGCGTGCTCCTCGCCGGGCAGGACCGGAGCGCGATCTTCGCGCGGCGCTTCGCGTTCTGGCGCCTCGCCCCGAACGGCGACTTCGACGGGACGTTCGGACAGGGGGGCAAGGGCGCGTCGTTCCGCTTCGGCAACAACGAGGACGCGCCCGTCGCCGTCACCGCGAGCGTTGGTGGCAGCGTCGCGGTCGGCGTCATGGGCGGGAACCCGAACGACATGGCGATCGCGCGCATCACCTCCGCCGGCGCGCTGGACGCGACGTTCGCCGGGACCGGGAAGGCGACGCTCTCGATCGGCACGGCGAACGACGGAGAGCGCGCGACCGCGGTCGCCGTCACGTCCGCGAACGAGGCCGTCGTCGGCGGCGAGGCACCGATGGGCAACGCGCCCGCGCGCTCGCCGGTGTTCGGCCTCGCGCGCTACGACGCGGCCGGGCAGCTCGATGCGACGTTCGGCACGGGCGGAAAGCTCACGCTCTCGTTCGCGCAGCCCGCGACGATCTACGCGTCACACGGCGACTTTCTCCGCGCGATCTTCGTCGACGGGGCAGGGCGCATCCTCGTCGTCGGCCACGCCCTGGAGCGCGTCGCGGGCGGCAAGGACGTGTCGCGCGTCGTCGTCGCTCGGCTGACGAGGAGCGGAGCGTACGACCCTCTCTTCGCCGACGCCGGCAAGCTCACGTTCCGGTTCGACCCGGCGGCGGACGTGAGCTTCGTGTCGGCGGCGACGATCGACATGCAGGGCAGGCTCGTCGTCGTCGGACGTGCGGGCAACCGCATCGCGGTCGCGCGCATCACGCTCTGAGTCGGGCTCAGGCCTCTTCGTCCGGGACGCCGCCGCCCATCCGAGCCAGGTCCTCCTGGCGGACCTTCGCGACGTCCATCTTCGCGGCGCGATCGCGCATCTGGGTCAGGACCTTGTCCGCCGGCGGAAGGTCTCCCTTGATCCACCGGAGCGGGTTGATGCGCGCGACGACGAACGAGCGCAGGTACGGGCTGACGAGCCCCTTCTCGCGGAGACGCTGGACGGCGGTGGCGACCTTCTCCTCGACCTCGAGGGTCAGCGCGGCGAGGCGCTCGTGCTCGGCGATCGCTTCCCCGATCGGCGCTTCGGTGAAGGTCTCGAGCCGCCTGAGGACGGGGTGGTACGCGCCGCCCGCGAAGCGCGGATTCTTCTCGTAGCAGGCGCCGAGCGTCACGAGCGCGGGGTCCTCGAGGTAGAAGGCGAAGCCGGACTCGGGGCGCACGGGGTCCTCCTCGAGGAGCCCGCGGTAGATGCGGATGACCTCGAGAGCGCGCTCCTTCAGGTTGTGCGCCTTCTCCGTGTTGAGGGCGAGGATCTGCCACGCGACCTCGCGAGAAGGCACGAGGAGCATGGTGATGGCCTTCGCACCGAGGCGACGCATGGCCTCGAGGCGATGCCGTCCGTTCGGGGTCCAGAAGGCCGGGCCGCCGGGCTCCGACTTCCCGCCGGCGTGCTTCGGCGCGGTGATCGCGACGATCGGGTCGAGGAAGCGGCCCGTCTTCTGGATGACGTCGGCGAGGCGCTTGTGGTGCGCTTCGCTCAGATCGCGCTGGAACGGCGTCGGCTCGACGCGGTCGATCGGCACGACGGCGAGGACGAGCGCGTGTCCGCCGAGGGGGTCCTTGTAGCGGCCGACGACGGTCCCGCCCTCCGCCTCGACGACGGACTCGAGCCGTGTGAGCGCCTCGTCCGGCGCGTCGATCCGGCACGCGGAGGGATCGAGCCCGGCCGAGGCGGCCTTTTGCTTGCGGACCGTTCGCTTCTTCGCGGGGAGGCTCTTCGATCCCGCGGCGCGCTTCTTCGTGGCGGCCATGGCCGCCGTTCTACCACGCCCGCTTTACCTTTCTTTACGGCGAAACCGCGCGATCACGAGGGGGCTCCGTGGCATCGAGCAGGGGTGAGGTGAAGGATGGCGCTCTGCTCGTTCGGTGTGGCGGCCGGTCTCGTCGGCCTGGTGATGGTGGCGAAGGTCGCGCGGAGAATCGCGCTCCACAGGGGCCTGTCCCCGCGCGAGCGGGGGCACCGCTTCGGCCCCCTCGGGAGACACGGTGGGATCGGCCGGAGCATGTGGCTCCGCGCGCTCTTCCACCGTCTCGACACGACGCCGGGGCAGGAGCGTGAGATTCGCGCGGCGCTCGAGGAGCTCGCGCTCCTCGTCAAGGACGCCGGCTCGCAGGCGCGACGCTCCACGGTCCACCTCGCCGCCGCGGTGAGCGGCGAGGGGTTCGACGACGCGGAGCTCGAGAAGACGAGCGCGCGGATCGATGCGTCGGTCGCGCAGATGAAGGACGCGATGCGGAGCGCGCTCGCGAGGATCCACGGCGCGCTCGACGACCGGCAGCGCCGCCGCTTCGCCGCCGTCCTCGCCTACGGGTTCCGGGGCTCGTACGGCCGCGAGGTAGGCACCGAGAAAGCCGGCCCGTACCGTTCGTCCGACGTCGAGATGTGACGGGGCATGACGACGCGCCTTCCCGACCGACCGGGGAACGTGCGAACATCCGCCCGATGAGCAACGCCGAGCGCCGGCGCCACGTGCGCGTCAAGCCCACCGCCGATCTCCCCGCGCGCGTCGCGCTGGGCGTGGAGAGCCTCGTGCGCGAGACGGCGGAGGTGCACGACGTGAGCGTGGGGGGCCTCGCGCTCGGCTCGAAGCAGCTCGCGAGCGCGCCGCGCGGCGACACGATCCTCCTCGAGCTCATGCTCGGCACGTACGGCGACCATCGCGTCGACGTCGCGATCCGCTGGACGGCCGGGGAGATGGTCGGCGTCGAGCTCGTGGACCCGAAGCCCGACGCGGCCCAGGCGATCTCGCGCTACGTATCCGAGCTCCTCGAGCGCGGCAACGCCAGCTGACGGAAGCCCGGCCCTCCGGCCATCGGGAGGGCATGAAGAAGAAGCGCCCCTCCGCGCTCGTCCTCGCGCTCCTCTCGGGCGCGTGCGGTGGACGCATCGCCGAAGCTCCCGGAGAGGGCTCGGCGCCGTCGGTCGACGACGGCGCGACGTCGGGTGAGGCCTTCGGCGCCGAGTCTCGCGGGGCCGGGGAGGACGCGTTCGCGTACGCGCGGGAGGCGTGCGCGGCGCGAGAGCCGTTCACGGCCGTCGTCGCGCCGTCTCCCGTGGCGCTCCAGGGCTCGCTCTCGGGGCGGTGGGTGGTCTGTCCGGAGTCGCAGCCCTTGCCCGATCCGCTCTTCGGCAACGCGGCGTACGTCGGCATCCAGCTCTCGGAGCTCACCGGCGCGCACCCGCTCCTCGCCGACGGAGCCTCGGTGATCGCCCAGCCGGCGGCCTACGGGTGGACGATGACGAGCGCCACCTCGTTCGAGCTCGTGCGGGGGCGAGGGAGGTCACTCGCCTACGACGTCGTGCTCGGCGCGGACGGGCGGTCTTTGGTCCTCTCCCGGGGCGATCTCGGCGACACACCGTACGCGCTCGCGCGTCTCCGCTGAGGTCAACGCGCCGTCGGGAGGACCGCTCCGGCGGCGGGATCGAGCGCGGCGAGCCGCCGCGCGAGCTCCGCGCGCTTCGCGGCGAGGACGGCGTCGGACGACGCGCGCGCGTCGAGCTCGCGCGCACGCGCCATCGCGAAGGCGAACGTCTCGGCCTTGTCCTCCTCGACCGCGCTGGTCGCGTACGCCGAGACGAAGCCGGGGAGGTCGGGCGCCGCCCTCGCGGCCCACGTCCCACGCAGCGTGCGCCCGCCCGAGCCGTACGCGACTCCGTCGGCGTTCAACGCAGACCACGCCGGGTCTGGCGCCAGCCGACCGTCGTCGGCGAGGTCCACGAAATGGAAGAACTCGTGGTGAACGGTGCGCACGAGGTCGAGCTCCTCGGCGTCGACGTCGAGCAAGAGGAGCCCTCCGACGTTCGGTAGCGACGGGATCGCCCGATCGTTCTCGGTGAGGTCGCTCGCGAGGACGATGCCTGCGAGGTGCACGCGGCGGACGAGCGAACGCGGGTAACGCCCGAGCTCCCGGGCGAGAATCTGCGCGGCGCGACGGGCGTGGGCCGCCTCGGGGGGGGCCCCGCGGAGAGGACCGTTGCCGAGGCCGACCTCGAATCCCCGCGTCGCCTCGAGGAGCGCGACGTCCGCGCCCGTCCGGCCCCGGAGCACGAAGCCGAAGCGCTCGGCGTCGGAGGGGATCGGCGGGGGCGCCGCCTCGTCGTGGCCGGCGGCGCTGCGCGCGAAGGCGCCGATCGACCCGGCGACCACGCACGCGACCACCACGAAGATCGACGACGCCGAGACGCGCATGCCCCTGTCGAGCGTAGCGCAGCCCAGGCGCGCGCGGGATCGACTAGGCTCCGGTCGGCATGGCGAAGAGGTCCCGGACGGAGCGGCGTGAACGTGAGCGCGAGGCGGTGAAGCTCGCCCGCGCGCGCGTGAAGCTCGCGGAGCTCGAACCGGGGGGAGCGGCGGACCGGCCGATCGAGGTCGCGAGCGCGTCGGTCATCGAGCCCCACGCCACGTCGATGCCGTGCGCGGCGTGCGGCGCGACATCGCTCCGCGTCGACGAGCACGTCGCCGTCACCCTCGGGGAGGGGACGGACGCGCGGCGGCTCCGCGTCGTGCGCGCGAGGTGCGCGGCGTGTGGGCATCGACGCGACGTGTACTTCCGGATCGGGACGACGCTCGCGAACTGAGACGTCGTCCGTTATCGTCGGAGCGTGGTGGAGCGCGCACCGAGGGCTCTCGCGGGGACCTTCGCGTCGGCGCCACGCCGTCCGCGGGCTGCTTCCTCGTCGACGACGTCGAGTTGGTCCAGCTGCCCTGACGGTTCCGTCAGGGAAAGGCGAGCGTCTCGGCTTCGCCGATCTTCGCGATCTTCGCGTCGATGACGTCGAGGGCTGCCCGCCGTCGCGCTCCGACGAGCGCACGGACCCTCGCGTCGAGCAGCGGGACGCCCGGGCGCTCCTCGCCGAGGGCCGCGCCGAGCGCGTCGTCGTCGAGCGCGCGGAGGCTCGCGACGAACCGTCGCGAGAACCGATCGACGCTCGCGAGGAGGCGCTCGTTCCGCGCGAGGGCATCCTTCGGCGCGCGTTCGAAGAACGCGCCGTCGTTGTCGAGGAAGAGGATCCTGCGCGGCTCGGTCACGTAGCCGACGTTGCCGCCGCTCCAGCGATCCCAGTTCCCGGAGAGCGCGTCGAACACGACGAGCGTGCTCACCTGGGCCGCGAGGTCCCGCTGGACCTCGGCCGTGGCGCCGGCGAGCTTGCCGAGCGCGCCGGCGTCGTCGTCGGCGAACACGTGATCCCGCGCGAGCCACGACCGCCATCGCGAGGCGAGCGGCTCGGCCTCGAGGGGCAGGATCTCGAGGCGATCGACCCACGGGATCAGGGCGCCGTGGACCCGCGCGCCGTCACCGAGGACCTCCTCGGCGAACAGCTTTCCCGCCGGCGTGTCCTCGCCTCCGAGCACGGCCGCGAGCTCCGCGCGCGGAAACGAGCGAGGCAGCGCGGGCGGGACGTTCGCGATCCCGAGCGCCACGGCGAGCCGGTACGCCGCGATCTCGCCCTTGTACCGGCTCGGACCGCGGCGAGAGTGGGGCTTCCACGCGGCCTTCTTCCCGGAGCCGAGCTCGAGCTTGAAGACGACCGACGTGTGCCCGATGCTCTTCGCCGCCTTCGGCGGCGCCTCGAGCCAGGGCTCGGGGTCGAAGGGGGCGGGGAGCGGAGCGGCGGCTCGCGACGGGGCGGCCGTCGCCACCGCGGAGCCGAGCGGAGGAGGCGCGGGCGCCGCGGCCGAGCTCGCGACGGGCGAAGGCTCCGGCTTCGTCGGCGTCTGGCAGCCCGCGGCCGTCACCAGGGCGACGAGCCAGGCGAGGCCCTCAGCTCGCGGCGACACGCTCGAGGAAGCTCGTCACGCGTGCGCGGACGAGCTCGGGCTGCTCGATGGGCGCCACGTGGGAGCCGCCCTTCAACGTGAGGAGCTCGGCGCCAGGGATCGACTCCGCCATGTGCTCGGAGAGCGAGCCGGGCGTGAAGGTGTCCTTCTCGCCGGCGATGATGAGCACGGGCACGTTCACCTTCGCGAGGTAGTCCTCCCCGCTGTGGTCCCCGGCAGCGCGCAACATGCGGAGGAACATGGGAAAGTCCACGTGCGTCATGTGCTTGAGGTACGGGAGCAGGTCGTCCCGCCGCACGTTCTCCGGGTCGACGTCGCGCGCCAGGAGGGCTGCGCGCAGCGCGACCTCCGGCGGAATGCGCGACCAGAGCGCGCGGACGAGGTCCGGCTGCTTGTCGACGATGTCCATGACCTTCGGGAGCAGAAGGTCGAGGATCGGCATCCCGCGGAAGGAATGCGTCACCTTCCCGTAGCTGCCGCACACGAGCACGAGACCACGGACACGCTCCGGGAAGAGGTGCCAGGTCTCGAGGGCCACTTGGGTCCCCATCGAGTGTCCGAAGATCACGCTGGGGGGATCGCCGAGGTGCTTTCGTACCGCCATCAGGTCCCGCGCATGCGCGGGGATGTCGATCCGCGAGCTGTCCACGGGCGTTCCGCTCCGCCCATGACCTCGGTAATGCCAGTGAGCGACGTCGCAGGCCTCGGCGACGTCGCTCCACAGGTACTTCCAGATGAAGCCGTCACACAGGATCCCGTCGCAGAAGATCGCGCGGAGATCCGGCTGGCTCGCGAACGGCTCGGGAGCGGCTAGCCCCTCCGCGCGCCAGCGCGCCGGCATGGTGCGGAGGAAGAGTCGTGTCCCATCCTCCGCCGTGACGGTTCCGTGCACCTCGTGCGGGTCCACGGCACCCGGCGGCGGCAGGGAGGGGGGACGAGCGCTCTCCGTCAGGGCTCAGCCCTCGTCGTCGTCGTCGCCGCCGTCGACCTCGTTCACGCTCGGGAGCTTCTTGATCTCCAGGCGGGAGATCTTCCAAGCCCTCTGCACGACCCAGGAGAGGGACCGGTCGAGGCGGGCTGCCTCTTCCTTGATCTCCTGGAGCATCGACTCGGGGAAGTAGAGACTCTGCTTCCGCTTGTCGGTCTTCGAGCTCTCGGTGCGCAGGTTCGAAATCGAGTCCTTGTCGTTCGCCAAGGCAGGCCTCCTGGTAATGGGGCGCGTGTGAGGGTCGCGGCGCGCCTGAGACAGGGTATCAGCGGTGCGCGTCTCTGCTCCCACCATCATCCACGTCCATCGCGAATAGGTAAAGGCCTTTTCTGAAAGACCTCTTCCGAAGGCGAACCGCCCGCGGAACCGGGCCTTCTTTTGTGCCGGTTCGATATCGTGGACGCGTGTCAGGACTCCTCCGCAAGCTCACGCTCGTGTCCTCCGCCTTCGCGGCGGGCCTCGTCCTCGGGTCGGTCCGCGCCGAGGCGACGCCCGAGAGCCAGAACCCCTACCAGGCGGTCTCGCAGCTCGGGCGCGTGCTCGTCGCGATCGAGAACCACTACGTCGACCCCGTCGAGCGGAAGAAGGTGGTCGACGGCGCCATCAAGGGGATGGTCGAAGCGCTCGATCCGCACTCGTCGTACATGCCCCCGGACGAGTGGAAGCAGTTCCAGAGCGACACCGAAGGTCGCTTCGGTGGCGTCGGCCTCGAGGTCGACGGGCGAGGCGACCGTCTGATCGTCGTCGCGCCGATCGAAGGGTCCCCCGCCGCGCGCGCTGGCATCCGCAGCGGTGACGTGATCGTCGCCGTCGACGGCGAGGACGTGATCGGTCAGCCGCTGGAGAAGGTCGTGAAGCGCATGCGCGGCGCCGAGGGGTCGAAGGTGAAGGTCACCGTCAGCCGCGAGAGCGGGCGCGGGACCGCCCTCGCTGGGCAGCCGGACGCCGGGATCGCGCCGTCCCCGGACGCGGGCGCGGGCGAGCGGACGGGGCAGACGCTCACCTTCGAGCTCGTCCGCGAGGTCATCAAGGTGTCGAGCGTGGCGTACAAGCTCCTCGACGGGAACGTCGTCTACCTGCGGCTGAAGCAGTTCCAGGAGCGTACGCACGACGACATGCTCGGGGCCGTCGCCAAGATGCGGGCCGACGCGAAGGGGGCGCCCTTCGCGGGCGTCGTCCTCGACGTCCGGTCGAACCCCGGCGGGCTCGTCGACGAGGCGACCGAAATCGCCGACGAGTTCCTCCCGGGGGGCAGCATCTACTCGATGCGCCACCGCGGACGGATCATCGAGGATCTCAAGGCGACGAGCGGCGGCGCGCTCGTGGAGATCCCGGTGGTGGCCCTCGTCAACGAATGGAGCGCGAGCGCGAGCGAGCTGCTCGTCGGCGCGCTCCAGGACAACAAGCGTGCGACCGTCGTCGGGACGAACAGCTTCGGGAAGGGGAGCGTGCAGTCCGTGCTGCCGCTCCCGAACGGTTCGGGCCTCAAGCTCACGACGGCGCGCTACTACACGCCGTCGGGGCACGCCATCCAGGCCGACGGCATCCATCCCGACATCGTCGTCGAGACCACCACCCCCAAGCCCGAGACGGCGCGGATCACGCGCGAGCGAGATCTCCCCGGCCACCTCCCGCCCGAGGGGCCGCAAGGTGGAAACACTCCGCGTGAGGTCGGGACGAAGATGGTCGTCGACGGCGGCGTCGAGACCGTGCTCACGGCGTCGTCGGCGCGCGACGTCCCGGCGGACCCGTCGAGCTCGAGCGACGCCGTCCTCCGCGTCGGCTACCAGCTCCTCCGGAAGCAGATCGCCGAGCGGAAGGGCGCTCGCTGAGCCGCGCCGCGGTCAGTCCTCGTCGCGCAGGACGATGGCCGCGTGGACGAGCGGCATCAGCAGCACGAACGTGATCGCGACGAGCGCGAAGCTCGCCCATGTCCACTCTGCGGGCGCTCCGATCCGGACGAGCGACGCGAGCATGACGAGGATCCCGAGGAGCGCCGAGCCACGCGAAGGCGCCTTCCAGACGAGCGCGCTCGCCGTGATGGCGCCCGTGGAGCACGCGACCGCGAGGATGCTCTTCCACGTCCACGGCATCGGGTTGCGGTAGAACCACCCGACGAGCGCAAACGCCGTCAGCGCGCTGAAGAACAGCAGCGCGAGAGAAGCGGCGAGCGCGGCGCGGCGTTGGGCCTGGTCTTCCACGCGAGGGGCACCCGGCGTCGATACTACACGAGCGAGGCCAGCGAGGGGGGCCGCGGCATCAACCGTGGATCCTGATGGCGTAGGTCAGCTTCGCGACGTTCTTGAGGACGTTCGGCACGCGCTTGAAGAGGTTGATCGACGGTGGACGCTTCTCCATGACGCGGACAGGGATTTCGCGGGTACGCACCCCTCCGCGGTCGGCCCGGATGACGAGCTCGCTCGCGAAGACGTCCTTGTCGACGAGGCACGACCGGACCACGTCCAGGAGGGCCAGGCGGCGGAAGGCCTTCAGGCCGTGCGTGTCCGTCCCGCGGAACCCGAGCATGACCTTCAGCATGGTCGAGTAGGCCATGCTCGCGACGTGACGGATCGCGGGGCGATCGTCCTCGGCGCCGGCGAGGAGCTTCGAGCCGATCACGAGGTCTGCCTCGCCGGTCTCGAGGATCTCGACCGCGCGGCGGTGGAACTCGACGTCGCACAGGTCGATCTCGTCGCAGATCACGAGCTCGCCGCGGGAGAGGAGGATCCCTTGCTTCAGGGCCTTGCCGTAGTTCGGCTCGCCCATGCTGATGATCTTCACCTGCCCGCCGCTCTCGACGCCGTACTTGTTCGCGAGCTCCTGCCCGATCTCGACCGTACGATCCTTCGAGCCGTTCTCGGCGAGGATGACCTCGTACGTCCAGCCGAGCGGCGAGAGGCGCTCACGGAGGTCCACGACCGCAGCGTGGAGGATCGCCTCCTCGTTGTAGACGGGGATGACGATCGAGATGCGCGGAGCGTCGCTGTTCGACGTCGAGGCCATGGCAGGAGAGGCGCGACTCTTAGTACGGTCCGGGCGTCCGAGCCAAGCGGAAGCGGGGGCTCGCGAGCCGGGAGGGAGCGTAGTAGGGTCCCGAGCTGCCATGTTCCAGACCCGGAGTAGGTGGTTCTCGCGGATGACGACGGCCTCGGTGCTCACTGCGCTCGCCCTGGGCGGGGGCGCCGCCTGCAACAAGGATCCGGCCCCGAAGCCGGCTCTCGATGCGCCGAAGAAGGTGAGCGAGGTCACGGGCGACGTCCCGGGCTTCAACGATTTCCTCCCCCCGAGCGGCGGGGCGGCGCCGTTGGCGGTCCGGACGGACGGCGGTGCACCCGCGGTCCCCGGGGCGCCGACGGCGACGAGCGCCACGGTTCGCATCGTCGAGCCGGGCGCCGAGCCGCGCGCCGTCCGGCGGTACGCGTTCGTCGCGAACAAGGCGGAGCGCCGCACGCTGACGATCCGGCAGACGGTGCAGCAGGAGCAGCAGAAGCAGGAGCAGCCTGGCCTCGCGATGACCGTCGACTTCGTCGCCAAGGACGTGAAGCCGACGGGCGCGAAGTTCGAGATGAAGGTCGTGAAGGTCGACCTCGCCGACAAGGAGAAGCTTCCGGCGCAGATGCAGGCGCAGGCCGCCCAGGAGCTCGGGATGTTCGCGGGCCTCACGGCGCTCTTCGACGTCTCGTCGCGCGGCGAGGTCGGCGAGGTGACGATGAGCGGCGACAAGAAGATGGCCAAGGAGGGAGCCGCCGAGCTCCTCGACGCCTTCCAGCAGTTCGTCGAGCTCATCCTCGCGCCGCTCCCCGAGGAGCCGATCGGCGTCGGCGCCAAGTGGGAGCTCGCGGACGAGCAAGAGGACCGCGGCGGCGGCGGGGCGGCCGTCAAGGTCACGAGCAAGCGCGTCCTCGAGCTGAAGGATCTCGCGGACGGCGGCGGCACCATCCTCTCGACGATCGAGAAGAAGGTCCCCAAGCGGAGCGCCGGCGAGCAGCGCGGGATCTCGATGACCGTCCAGCTCGACGCGTCGGGCTCGTACACCTACGCGTTCAAGTTCGACCGCATCGCGCCGAAGGTCTCCGGCGAGCAGACGTCGATCATCACGCGCGAGCTCACGAACCCCGAGAACCCGAAGCAGTCGAAGAAGGTCGTGCAGGAGGCGAAGGTCCGGCACGTGCTCGAGGTGCCGGCGGCCGGCAAGTGACGAACAGCGCGGCGCCGGGGGGGGGGCGCGCTTAGACACGGGTGCGAGGCCCGCGCCCGTTGACAGCGGGATGCCGCAGCGCGAGGTAATGCGCGATCGAGCGAAGGAGCGAAGCGATGGCGGAAGGCTTGAACAAGGTGATGTTGCTCGGAAACCTCGGCGCGGACCCCGAGCTGCGGGTCACGCCCGGCGGGCAGGCCGTGCTGAAGCTCCGGCTCGCGACGACCGAGACGTATCTCGATCGCAACCAGACGCGTCAGGAGCGGACCGAGTGGCACCAGGTCACGCTGTGGGGCAAGCGTGGGGAAGCACTCGCGAAGTTCCTCACGAAGGGTGAGCGCATCTTCGTCGAAGGGTCGCTTCGCACGTCGAGCTACGAGAAGGACGGCGAGAAGCGGTACCGCACCGAGGTGGTCGCCTCGAACGTGATCCTCGGCGGGCGCGGCAAGGGCGGGAGCGCGGAGATGGGCGGGGGCGACGAGATGGGAGGCGGCCGCGGAGGCGGTGGCTACGAGCGCCGCGGCGGCAGCGGTGGCGGCGGCGGTGGATACGGCGGCAGCGGCGGTGGCGGTGGCGGTGGGCGCGCACCGAGCGCGCCGGCTCCGGCTCCGGCGCCTGCCGACGACTTCAACGACTACCCGGCCGGCGACGACGAAATTCCGTTCTGACGGGGCAACCCGTCGACGGGGCACCTTGTGACGGGGCAACCCCCGCGCCGGCGCTGCGCGCCGTCACGGGGGTTGCGGCGTCAACATCCTTCCTCGTGGGGAGCTTCGACGCCTCGTCGACGTGGATGCCGACCCGTCCTCGGCCCCGAGCCTCCGCTCCGGCCCCGGCCTCGACCCTGCACCCGACCACCCCGATCCGACCCGCGCGATCGCGGCGCTACGCACGGTTGCGCTCTGGCGGCATCGCGCCCCTCGGGCACGGGCACGGGCACGGCAGAGAGAGGGGAGGCGGGTGGATTCAGGGACACACCCCGGCGGGTCGCGTGACGGCGGAGCTTTGCCAGGTCGAGCCCTCGGGGATGGGCTTGCGTGGCGCGTGGGGGCCGGCTAAGAACGGCGACCCTCCTATCGGTCAGGCCCCACTCTCGGGGTCCCGGGTCGGAGCGGACCGAGGCTGTCATGAAAGAAGGCATTCACCCCGACTACCCGCCGAGCGCCGTCAACTGCGCGTGCGGGGCCACGTTCACGACGCGTTCGACCAAGGGCGACATGCAGGTCGACGTCTGCTCGAAGTGCCACCCCTTCTACACGGGGACGCAGAAGCTCATCGACGCCGCAGGGCGCGTCGACCGCTTCCGCAAGCGCTACGAGAACCAGGCGAAGCCCGCCGCCAAGGCCGCGCCGGCCGCCGCAGCTCAGCCGGTCGCGCCGGCCGCCGCCGAGACGACCGAGTAGCCGAGACGCGCGGTCGCGCGTAGATCATCCAGAGCATGTCCGATCCGTACCGCGAGGCCGTCTCGGCCGAGGCACCGAAACGTCCCTACATCGGCGGCCAGGCCGTCCTGGAGGGCGTCATGATGCGCTCGCCGACGTCCTTCGCGGTCGTCGTACGGCGTCGGGACGGATCGCTCCACGTGCGCGAGCGCAGCATGCCGGATGCCCGCTCGGGCTTCGCCAGGCTGCCGCTCGTGCGTGGCGTGGCGTCTCTCGTCGAGAGCCTCAAGCTCGGCGGTGAGGCGCTCCGCTTCTCCGGGGACCTCATGGAGCGCGATCTCGAGCTCGAGGAGGCGGAGGAGAAGGCGAAGGCGCAGAAGGCGAAGGCCGCCGCGAAGGTCTCGTCCATGCTCGGCGCTCTCGCGGGGCTCGTGCGCGCGATCGGCTACACGCTCTTCCTGCTCACCGCCGCCGACGGCGACGCCGGGGATGCGCCGACGCCGGCCGCCGACGCCGAGAAGAAGCAGGGCGGCAAGGCGAGCATGTGGATCATGGGCGCCGTGATGGTCGTGTTCCTCGTCGCGCTCCCTCAGCTCGCGGCCACCGAGGCGAACCAGCGCTTCCGGCTGGGGCTCGACGTGCAAGGGCCTTCCTTCCAGGCGATGACCGGCGCCTTCAAGCTGCTCATCGTCGTCGGCTACATGCTCGCGATCCGGCGGATGGAGGCCATCCGACGCGTGTTCCAGTACCACGGCGCCGAGCACAAGACGATCAGCACCTACGAGGCGAACGAGGAGCTCACCGTCGCGAACGCGCGCGCGAAGACCACCTTGCACCCGCGCTGCGGGACGACGTTCCTCATCATGATCGTCATGGTCTCGGTCCTCGTCTTCACGGCCATCGGGGGGTTCCTCCCGCGGATCGAGACCGGCAATGCGCGGCTCGACAGCGCGGTCTTCTTCCTCGAAAAGCTCCCGTTCTTGCCCCTCATCACGGCCTTCACGTTCGAGCTCCAGCGCTTCGTCGCGCGGTTCTGTACGACGGGCCCGCTCCGCGTCCTGCTCTGGCCCGGCTTCCTCTGCCAGAAGATCACGACGATCGAGCCGGACGACGATCAGCTGGAGGTCGCCCTCGCGTCCCTTCGGGTCACCCTCTTTCGCGAAGAGGGCATCGAGCGCGGCGAGGGCGGCGAGAAGGCCGATGTCCGGTATGCGTCCTTCGACGCGATCATGAAGTCGCCGAACCTGAGGCGCGCCGCCTGACGCGAGAGCGCCCCTCGTGGCGCGTCGTCGCCGCGTGGTAGGCTTCCTCCGTGCTTCCCGTCGACAAGCTCGACCAGCTCACGCGGCGCTACGCCGAGCTCGAAGAGCTCATGTGTCGACCCGACGTGCTCGGAGATCGGAACCAGCTCTCGCGCCTGACGAAGGAGCGGAGCGACATCGAGCCGATCGTGAGCGCGTTCGCCAAGTACCGTGCGCTCGAGAGGAAGCTCCGCGAGGACGAGGAGGCGCTCGCTGACCCCGACCTCCGGGAGCTGGCCGAGCTCGAGATCCCGGAGCTCGCGGCCGAGAAGGGGTCGCTCGAGAAGGACATCCAGGTCCTCCTCCTCCCGCCCGATCCGAACGAGCGCAAGAACGTCATCCTCGAGATCCGAGGGGGCGAGGGCGGGGAGGAGGCGAGCCTCTTCGCGGCCGATCTGTTTCGCATGTACGCCCGTTACGCCGAGACGAAAGGGTGGACGATCGAGGTGCTCTCCCTGAGCGAGAGCGCCTCCGGCGGCTACAAGGAGTGCATCGCGCTCGTCACCGGCAAGGACGTCTACTCCCAGCTGCGCTTCGAAGGCGGCGTCCACCGCGTGCAGCGCGTGCCCGCCACCGAGACGCAAGGGCGCATCCACACCTCGACGGCGACGGTGGCCGTCATGCCGGAGGCCGACGACGTCGAGGTCCACGTCGACGACAAGGATCTCGAGTTCTCGATCGCGGCGAGCGGCGGCCCCGGCGGCCAGGGCGTCAACACCACGAACAGCGCCGTTCAGATCCTGCACAAGCCGAGCGGGATCATCGTGAAGTGCCAGGACGAGCGCTCGCAGCTCAAGAACAAGGCGAAGGCGCTGAAGGTCCTGAAGAGCCGCCTGCTCGACATCGAGCGCGAAAAGCAGGAAGCGCAGCTCTCGGCCGAGCGCCGCGGGATGGTCGGCACCGGCGAGCGCAGCCAGAAGATCCGGACGTACAACTACCCGCAGAACCGCGTCAGCGACCATCGCATCAAGCTCACGATCAACAAGCTCGATCGCATCATCGAGGGCGACATCGAGGAGATCGTGACGGCGCTCCGGACCCACCGACAAGCGGCGCTCCTCGGGGAGGCGGGGGTCACGACGACCGGAGACGAGGACGACGGATGAACGAGCGGTCACGCCCGCGCGGAGGCCGAGCGCTCGTGCTCGACGAGCATCGCCTCGAGGCGCTGACGCTCGCGATGGCGATCGCGCCCGGCGTCTACGTCCGGAACCGGATGTTCGAGCTCTTCACGCATCCGTCGGTCGTCCGCGCGCGGACCCGCGCCTCCGTCCTCCGCGGCGTCGTGCGGCAGCTCGCGCTCGCGAGCGACGTGACGGTCGAGCCCGAGACCCGTTCGTCTGCGATCACCTACGTCCTGCGCTACCGCATCGCGCGGATGCGCATGTCGCGCGTGGTCGACCTCACGCGTGCGGAGCTCTCTGCCATCCGCGTCCTGGGCGCCAAGGCGGGCCTCTCCTGCCTCCCGCCGGACGCGGACGACCGGGCCTGCGTCGACGCCGTGCTCGCGCACCTGCTCGACCTGGGCGGCCCGAGCGACCTCGCCGGCATCGCGGCTCGCAGCTAGCGTCAGCCGGGCGGCCAGGTCAGCGCGCGCCCGCCGAGGAGGTGCACGTGGATGTGGTGGACGGTCTGGCCCGCGGCCTCTCCGTCGTTGACGACGAGCCGGTAGCCTGCGTCGGCGAGCCCGAGCTGATCGGCGACCCGACGCGCGGCGACGAGGACGCGTCCGATCGTCTCCGCATCGGCGGGTTCGAGGTCGTGGATCGCGGCGACGTGCTTCTTCGGGATGACGAGCACGTGCGTCGGCGCGACGGGGCGGATGTCGCGGAACGCGAGCGTGTGCTCGTCGTCGTGGACGACGTCGGCCGGGATCTTCTTCTCGACGATGTTGCAGAACAGGCAGCCCATGGTCCGGAGGCTCGCGCGGTCTCTGGCGTGCCGTCAACCGTCACGGCCGGCGCGTGCGCGGCGGACGATCGCCTTCGCGAAGCGCTCCAGCGCGGGCGGGTGTTGCGCGAGGAAGAGCGAGGGCTCGATGAGCTCGAGCTCCATCAGGCGCAGCGCGCCGTCGTCGTCGCGGACGGCGTCCACGCGCGCGTAGAGAAGGTCGCGGGCGAACCCCGAGGCCTCCAGCACGCGCGTCGCGAAGCCGCGCTCGTCGTCGGCGATGGGGACGGGCGCGGTCGAGACCGACTCGTGACCGCCGGCGAAGCGAGGCGCCTTACGGACCGCGTGCGTGAGCTCGCCGTCGATCCAGACGAGGGAGCGCTCGCCGCTCGTGTCGACCGCCGGCATCCACGCCTGGACGAGGACATCGCGTTCGCTCGCCATCGACGCGAGGAAGGCCTCTCCCTCGGCGTACGTCGGCGGTGTGAAGCGTTCGGTCTGGAAGGAGCCGCACGAGACGAGGGGCTTCACGACGACCTCGGACCAGCCGCGGGAGCTGGAGACCTCCGCGAGCGTGCGGGTCTCGCCGCGGCGGACGATCTCGGTCGGCACGACGGCGACGCCCCGACGCTCGAGGTCGAGGAGGTAGATCTTCCGCGCGTTGGCGTGGACGACGTGGGCGGGGTTCGCGAGGTTGGTCTGCGTCGACGTCCGATCGACCCAGGCGAGGAACGCGGCGAGGTCGCGGTGGTAGTTCCAGGTCGACCGGAGGACGACGAGGTCCTGGGAGGCGAAGTCCGCGTCCGGGTCATCCCACGCGAGGCACGACGGGGTCGCGCCGTGGTCCCGCAAGGCTTCCGCGAGGAGGGGCGCGTCGGGATCGACCTCCGGGAGGGTGACGCACGTGACGGTGGCGATGCGCATGACGGACGAGCTCGAGGTCAGGTCGGGGTCGGCTGCGAGGGGAAACGAGAAAGGCCCGCGGACGCCCCGAGGGGCGGCACGCGGGCCTTGCTCGCGGCCGGGGAGTGCCCCGGCGCGGTGTCGGCTCAGTTCGCGGGCGCCGTCGAACCCGCCGGCGCCGCGGCGCTGCCCGAGCCCGCCGGAGCCGTCGTGTCGCCCGTGCCACCCGACGTCGTCGACGGGTCGTTGGCGGGCTTGGTGTCGCCGCCGCCGCAAGCCACCGCCGCCGCGACCGACGCGAGGGCGAAAAGAACAATCAGCTTCTTCATGGTGAGATGCCTCCCAGGCCCGCTTTTTCGGCTGCCTTGGGACTCCGCGTCAAGAAAAAGCGCCTTCGCCTCGGGCGTTCCCGGTCGCGCGAACGCGGGGCTTCTGCGCGAAGTGCGCGAAATCACGGCGCAGAATCCGATTGGCGTCCTTGGGCGCTCCGGTGCGACATGGTAGGCTCGATTTCGTGCTCCGACGGGCTTCCCTCCGCGTCGTGACGGTCGGCGGCGACCTGAATGGCGCGCCGTCGCGGTCCGTCTCTCCGTCGATGACTCCCCCGTGTCTCCCGTGAACCGCCCGTCGTCGCGCTTCCACGTGCTGCGCTGGATCCTTCTCGGGAAGGCGGCGGCGGGGTGTGTGGTCGCGGTCGGGCTCGGGGCCGGGTTCTGGCTTCGCGCGCACGGGCTCACGGCGGTCGACTTCGCGAACGAGCTGCGGCGGGAGGAGCCGCGCTTCGAGTGGCGATCGATCGACAAGCGCCACTGGCAGGCCCTGGTCCCCGGCGGAGGGGCAGGCGAGGCCCCGGAGGTCACGGACCTGCGCGAGAAGACCGGCGCCGGCTGCGCGGTCGGGATGGTCCGCGTGAAGGGCGACTACCGGATGGAGTCGTTCGGCGACGGCACGGGCGAGATCGAGCGCCTGCAGGATGCGGCGTGCACGGACTGGATCAGCCGCGATTTTCCAGCGCGCTGCCGCACCTTCGATCGCGAGAAGATGGCCGCGGAGGTCGCGAAGCTCCCGACGAAGGCGGTCGACTTCTGCATCGACCGCTTCGAGTACCCGAACATCGCGGGGGAGAACCCGATGATCGTCGCGACGTTCCGCGAAGCCGAGGCGACGTGCAAGGCCTCGAAGAAGCGCCTCTGCACGGAGTCGGAGTGGACCTTCGCCTGCGAGGGAGAGGACGTCCAGCCGTACCCGTACGGCTTCGAACGCGACGTCACGGCGTGCGTGATGGACCGGACCTGGCGGCCGTTCAAGGAGGGAGCGCTCCAGCCGCGTGACGGACGCGAGGCGCGCGAAGAGCTCGACCGGCTGTGGCAGGGCGAGCCGTCGGGCTCGCGTAGCGCCTGCCGGAGCCCCTTCGGGGTCTACGACATGACCGGCAACGTCGACGAGTGGACGCGCACGGTGCGGAAGACGGGCTACGGCTCGGTCCTCAAGGGCGGCTACTGGGGGCCGGTGCGGGCGCGGTGCCGTCCCGCGACGCGGGCGCACAACGAGGACTTCGTGGCCTACCAGCAAGGCTTCCGCTGCTGCGCCGAGTCCGACCACGAGGTGCCCGCGCCGCGCCCGGTCTCCCTCGCCCGCGGGACGGCAGGGGGCGGCCAGGCCCTCGTCGCGGCACCGCCCGCGCGCCCCGCGGCC
>JALHPN010000033.1:0-49514 GCA_022842465.1 Polyangiaceae bacterium
CGTCGCCGCCTGCGCCCAACCCAGGGCGCGGAAGACAGCCCCCGGTCTGGCAGGCGGCCCCGCCCCCGCCGCCACCGGCGACGACGACGTACTGATCGTCGATCGCTGCTGGGAAGCGGTAGATGGCGCTGATGCCGCCGCCACCCCCTCCGCGCGTCGTCGCATCCGGCGCGGCTCCGTCCCCTCCGCCTGGCTTGCCCGAGAGGCCCGGAGCGCCCGGAGAGCCCACGATCACCGTCAGCGACTCCCCCGGCACGACGAGGAACGTCGCGTACGCGGCGCCGCCTGCGCCCCCTTCGCCGAACGTGCTTCCGGAGCCCGAGCCGCCGCCGGCTCCCCACGCGAGCGCGATCATCTCGGTGCACCCGTCGGGCACGGAGAGCTTCGTGCCGGCGGTGGCCGCCGTGAAGGCGATGGCCGTCGCGGGCACCTCGATCGCGGCCTCCGTGGCGGGCGGCTCGACGCGTGGTGTCCCCGCGTCGTCGGTCGGCGAGGGGGAGGATGGGGGGGATGGAGTCGAGGGTGACGTCGGCTCCTCACCGCCGCCGCCGCCGCCGCTCTCGAACGCAGAGCACCCGAGCCCAGTCAAGACGACGACGGTCGACCAAGCGAGGGTATGTGCGACGCGTATCACAAGACGAAGCCTAGCTCTTCCACCGCGGCGCGTGGCTGGAGACTCACTCCGCGACGGGGAGGCGGCGGCGCGCGGGGGCGACGCTCGCGAAGAGAGACCGGAGCGGCACGCGCGCGCCGGCGGCGCCTTGCTCCGCCTGCTTCGCGGCCAGGCGCTGCTCGAACGGGCCGAGGGTCCAGAGCGCGTCGGCCGGGAGATCCTCGAGCGCCTCTCCCTCCGCGCTGAGGGGGCAGACGTCGCGCGCCTCGAACGTCGCTCCGTGCTCGTCCTCGTCGAGCCAGCGGAGGGGGAGCCCCTGGGTGCGGCAGACGTAGGGCCGATCGCGGTAGACGCGGCAGCGGTCCTCCTCGTCGAGGAACGCGCAGGCGCCAGGCGCGTGCGGCGTGCCCGTGGCGAGCAGCTCGGGGTAGCGCTTGCGGAGGACGGCCGCCTCGATGTCGAAGACCGTGAGGTCGTCCGCGCAGCACCCCGCGCAGCCCGCGCGGCAGGCGAGCCGACCGTGGTGGCGCGCGATGACGGGTGCCGAGAGCTCGTCCACGACGCCGTGGAGGCGTTCGACCCAAGCGATCGTGCTGTCGCTCACGGCTTCGAGGGTGTCGTCGTCGCTCATCGCGTTGCGGGCACCACGTAGCACGCCTAGCCTCCCGTGGAGATGCGCGTGAACGTGCTCGAGGTGTCTGCGCGCTGGGGGGAGCCGCGCCGCGCGCTCGACGATGTCGACGCAGCCCTCGCGCACGCGCCGCGTGGAGAGCTCTGTCTCCTGCCCGAGCTCGCGCTCACCGGGTACGTGTCCCCGGAAGGGCGCTTCGATCCTTCAACGTTCGCGGAGACGATCGAAGGCGAGACCGCCGCCGCCCTCCGTGCCCTCGCCCGCGCGCACGGCACGACGATCGTGGGGCCCCTCGTGCTCCGCGAGGAAGGAGAGCTCTTCAACGCGACGGTCGGGTTCGGGCCCGACGGCGCGCACGTCTTCACGTACAGGAAGCGCCACCCTTGGTTCCCCGAGACGTGGGCGACGGCGGGGAGCGCTCCTCCCCCCGTCGTGACCGTCGCCGGTGTCGCGACGACGATCTGCATCTGCTTCGACCTCCAATTCGCGCCAGAGGACATGGTCCGCGAGCTCGAGGCGGCGAGCCTGCTCCTCTTTCCGTCGGCGTGGGTGGACGAGGAGGACACGCGCGTTCCGCTCCTCCGCGAGCTCGCGCGGCGAACCGGGACGTGGGTGGCGGCGGCGAACTGGGCGCCGGGCGTCGTCCGCGTCCCGGGGCAGGGCGGCTCGTGCGTCGTCGACCCGCGCGGTGAGGTCGTCGCGACCGCGCGTCCGGGCGCGGGCGTGGTCGTCGTGTCGGCGGTCGTCGGTCCTCAGCTCTCCAGCGTGACGCCCGCGTAGACGTCGTCGACGGCCAGCGTGAGGGCGGGCGACGGGAGCGTGACGGTCTCGCCGCCGCGCACGTCCGTCTCGGACCAGCCACGTTCGGTGCGCGCGACGACGGTGATGCGCCTCTCGCGATGGGAGACGAAGAGGACGGCCTGGAGGGAAGGGAGCTGCTTGTAGTGGCTCAGCTTGTCACCGCGGTCGTAGTCCTCGGTCGAACGGCTCGTCACCTCGATCAAGAGAGGGATTGGTGACGGCATGCGCATCGCGCGACGACGTGACGACCGGGCCGCAGACCACCGTCGCGTCGGGGAACGTCGAGAGATCGCTCGCGTCCACGCGCACCTTGAGGTCCGAGGTGAAGACGGCGCAGCCGTCGCCCGTGAGGTCACCGAGGAGCCTGATCATCGTCGCCGAGAGCCGCGCATCGAGCGGTGTGCCGCCCCCCATCGCGTAGATCACGCCGTCGGCGTACTCGAGCTTGAACGGGCTCTCCTCGAGCAACGCGAGGTATTGCTCGTAGGAATAGTGGAGCCGCTTCGCGTTGGACACGCCGTCGAGTCTACCACGCGGCACGGGCGCCGAGCTCTCGCCCCGCGGCCGCGGCGCGCTCGATTCACGCGACGATCTGGGGCATCTTCGGCCGCATGCGCGTCGCTCGGCTTCTCGTCTTCCTCGTCGTCTTCCTCGTCGCCTGCGGCGGGCCGCCTGCTCCGGCGCCGACGTTCGCGCGGCCGCTCCGCGCGCTGCGGAGCCTTCCCGAGGGCGCGACGGCGGCGACGCATCTGCGGTTCGAAGTGCTGCCGCCGGGCGCGAGCAAGGTGACGTTCGAGCGGATGGCGAAGTATCCCGAGCCCGGCTGGCAGATGCCGCGCGCGTTCCGCGTCCTGCCCGGCAAGAAGACGCTCACCTATCTCGCGAGCGAGTCGGGCGACGACACGCTCGCGCTCTTCGGCCGCGATCTCGCGTCGGGGACGGCGAGGCTGCTCCTCCGCGCCGGCGATCTCGCGTCGGCGACCGGGGCAGGGCCGGCGCCCCTCTCACGGGAGGAGGAGCTACGCCGTGAGCGGAAGCGGGAGCGCGCCGAGGGGATCACGTCGTATCGCGTCGCGAAGGAGGCCGACCTCCTCGTCCTCACCCACGGCGGGGACGTCTTCGCGTTCGCGCCGGGCGCGCCCGTCGAGCGGCTCACCCGAACCAAGGAGCCGGAGATCGATCCCCAGCCGTGCGCGACCGGGGCGAAGGTCGCGTGGGTGCGGGGCGGCGAGCTCGTCGCGTACGATCGGACGGCCCGGACCGAGACCGTGCTCACGAAGGGCGCGACGGAAGGGCTCACGCGCGGCCTCGCCGACTTCGTCGGGCAGGAGGAGCTCGGCGAGGAGAGCGGGTTCTGGTGGTCGCCGCGCTGCGACCGCATCGCTTATCTCGAGGTCGACGAGCGGAACGTCGCGTCCGTCCCCGTCGCGGGGCATCGAAACGGCGAGCCCGACCTCATGATGCAGCGCTACCCGCGCGCGGGTGCGACGAACCCGAAGGTCCGCCTCGGCGTGCTCGACCTCGCCTCGAGGAAGACGACGTGGGTCGCGTGGCCCGACCAGGCCGAGCGCTACCTCGTGCGCCTCGCCTGGACCGACGACGGCCGCGCGATCCATCTCCAGGCGCTCTCGCGCGATCAGAAGCGTCGCGCGCTCGTCCGCGTCGACGCCGCCACGGGAGCGCCGACCACCCTCGCGACGGAGACGTCGAAGGCGTGGGTCTCCCCGTCGCCGATGCGCGTCCTTCCGAAGCGCGGGGAGATCGTCGTCACGAGCGCGGCGACCGGACACCACCACCTCGAGGTCCGTCGCGCCTCGGACGGCGGGCTCCTCCGTACGCTCACGTCCGGCGCGTGGGACGTGACGGCGCTCGTCGCGGTCGACGAGGCGCGCGGACGCGTCCTCTTCACCGCCACGCGCGAGAGTGTCCTGGAGCGACACCTCTACGAGGTGAACCTCGACGGCGGCGAGGTGCGGAAGCTCACGTCGGAGCACGGCGTCCACTCCGTGTCCGGCGACGAGAAGGGCGAGGTGCTCGTCGACGTCCACTCCGCGAGAGACCGCCTCCCACGCGTGGATCTCCGGCGGGACGGAGCGGTGACCACCCTCGCGAAGGGCGACGACGCCGAGGTCCGCGCGCTCGAGCTGCGGGCGGCCGAGGCCGTGCACGTGACGTCGCCCGGAGGCCAGGAGCTCCACGGCGCGCTCCTGCGTCCCCGCGTCGTGGTCCCCGGCGCAAAGCACCCCGCCGTCGTCATGGTCTACGGCGGCCCGACGGCGCAGACGGTGATGGATGTCTGGTCGCCGCGCCTCCTCTGGCAGCACCTCGCCGATCGCGGCTTCTTCGTCTTCCAGCTCGACAACCGCGGGAGCGCCGGGCGCGGGCCGGCTTTCGAGCACCTCGTCCACGGGCAGCTCGGGAAGCTCGAGGCCGAAGACCAGGCCGCTGGGGTCGCCTTCCTCCGCCAGATCCCGGAGATCGACGAGACGCGTCTCGGCGTGTACGGCCACAGCTACGGCGGCTTCATGGCCGCGAAGATGATGCTCGAGACGACGCTCTTCGCCGCCGGCGTCGCGAGCGCGCCGGTGACCGATTGGCGCCTCTACGACACGGCCTACACCGAGCGGTACATGGGCCTCCCCTCGGAGAACGTGGCCGGCTACGAGGCCACGGACCTCTCGCGCTCGGCGGAGCGCCTCCACGGACACCTGCTCCTCGTGCACGCGAACATGGACGAAAATGTGCATTATGCACACACGGCGAAGCTCGTCGACGCGCTCGTCGTCGCTCGGAAGCCGTTCGACCTCCTCGTCTTCCCGGGCGACCGCCACGGCTACCGGCGACCGCCGGCGCGCACCTACGTCAACGAGCGCATCGCGCGGTTCTTCGCGGAGAGGCTCTGATGTAACGTCGTCGCCGTGACAGGGACGTCTCTCTACGAGCGGTTGGGCGGCGAGGCGGCGGTCTCTGCCGCCGTGGTCCTCCTCCACGACCGTCTCGCGCGCTCGCCCGCGCTGCTCTCCTTCTTCCGCGGCGTGGAGATGCGCGACCGGCTCCAGGTCCACATCTCGTTCGTCATGACGGCGTTCGGCCGCGCGCCCGAGGGACGCCCGCGGGATCTCCGGTCTGCGCACGCACGGCTCGTCGCCGAGGGGCTCGGCGACGCACACTTCGACGCGATCGTGGCGGCGATGGCGGAGGTGCTCGACGAGCTCGGGGTGGAAGGCACCGATCGCGACCAGGTCCTCGACCACATCGAGAGCACGCGCGTGGAGGTGCTCGGTCGATGAGCGCCGCCGGGGATCTGCCGTTCGACCACGTCGTCGTGAGCGAGGGGGACGAGCGACGCGTCCTCTCGCCCAGCGAGTTCTTCGCGCTGCCTCTCGCGGCGCGCATCGGCTACGTCATCGAGGAGCGCGCGGCTTTCTACACGGGCGCCGTCCAGGTCGATTCGCGCGCCGTGCTCCTCGAGATCCGGAGGAGTCGCGCGCGCGCCTGAAGAGTCAGGGCCGCTGCTCGGCGCCCGGCGCGAAGACACGCGCGAAGGCCTCGGGCTTGCGCGCGCCCTCCTCGCGGAGCGCGTTCTCGGCGGTGGTGACGAGCCCGCGCCCCTCCTCGGTCGCCGTCAATGCCCCGAGCCGCATCCGCGCAGAGGCGGCGAAGATCGCGAGCCCGCGTCGATCGAGCTCCACGATCGCGTCGCGTAGGGTCCGGCTCGCGGCCTCCGTCTCGCCCCGCGCGGCCGCGATGCATCCGAGGAGGAGCAGAGACCAACCCTTGGTGAGCGCCCAGCTCTCCCTTCCGATCGCGTTCGCGAACGACGCCGCCTTGGCGAGCAGCTCCTCGCGCTCGGCTCCCTTCGCTGCGAGCCCGGCCGCGAGCGTCGCCCTCGCGCGGGCGTTCATCACCCGTACGCGGACGCTCTGCACGCCGAGCAGGAGCCCTCGCTTCATCACCGGCCAGGCGGCCTCGACCGTCTCCCACGCCTTGCCCGGGTCACCGAGGTAGAGGAGGACGTCGACCGTCGACACCGTCTTCCACGCGAACTGGAGCGTCTCGGTCCCCGTCGGCCAGCGATCCTCGAGGACGGCGAGGTCGGCCCACGCACCCGTGGCGTCGTCGTCGACGAGCCTCACGAAGTACGTGAGCTGGGTCCGGAGGAGGATCTCGCCGTAGAGATCGCCGCGCGCGCGCACGTCGTCGAGATGCCAGGGCATGCGCGCCCGTAGCTCGCGGATCCGTCCGAGCATCATCAGCGCGTAGTTCGAGAAGAAGGCTGCGTTGTCGATCTCCCAGGTGACGTTCGTGCACCGCTCGCGGAGGATCGTCATCGCGTCGTCGCCGAGCGTGTGGGCCTCCTGGAACTCGCCGAGGAGGTTCTTCGCGATGGATCGCATCAAGAGGACGAGGCCGATCGCGTGGGCGTTGTCGGTCTCGACCGCGAGATCCATCGCGCGCTCCGACAGCGCGAGCACCCGCGCGCGTGCCGTCTCGCCAGCGGTCGCCGTGTAGGCGATCTCCAGCGCGAGGGCCATCGCGATGCGCACGGGCTCGCCGGCAGCGAGCGCGAGGAGGATGTACTTTACCTGGAACGTGGCGCCGCGCACGGTGTCGATCACGCCGAGCCCGCGGGCGAGCCCGAAGCAGGCGTCGATGCGCACGAGTCGGTCGCGCGGGATCTCGCCTTCGCTACGCCGCCGGAACCCGTGGCCCCGGAGGCGCAGCCAGACGCGGCCGAGCGCCAGCGTGACCAGCGTGGCGATCCGGCCCGCGGGCATCTTCATCCGGAGCGCGGTGAGGATCTGAACGACGACCCTCTGCCCCTCCTCGAGGTGCCCGCTGAAGAGCAGCTGCTCGGCGGCCTGACGCCGGAGCTCGATCGCCTCGGAGCCCGTCGCGCGCTCCGCCGCCACGAGGAACTGGCCCGCCGCGTCTCTCCCGCGCCCGGCGCAAGCGAGCGCTTCGGCGAGGCGGACGGTGAGGCGCGGCACGTCGCGTCCGAGCGTCGTCTCCAGGTCGATGGCCATCTGGTACATGCGCGCTGCGCGATCGAAGGCGAGGGCTTCCGCCGCGCGCTCCGCCGCCTTCTGCGCGTACTCCGCGGCGAGCTCGCGCTCGCTCCCGGCCACGAGGTGCTCGGCGATCGCCTCGGGGTCGTCCGTGCCCCCCTTCGCGAGCGCATGGGCGATCGCCTTGTGGTGCGCCTCGAGGACCTTCGCAGGGAGGGAAGCGACGACGACCTCCCGGATCCGGTCGTGGTAGACCTCGACCTCGTCGCGGGCGTCCACCATCCGCGTGCGGACGAGGCTCTCGGCGCGCAGCTGGGCGACCACACCGTCGCGATCCTTCGAGATGTCGGCCGCGAGCGAGGCGACCGGGAGCGGGAGCGGCCGGCCGGAGACGGCGAGGACCTCGAGCATCCGCCGCGGCTCGTCGCCGAGCGCTTCGACGCGCCTCGCCACCGCCTCCGAGAGCCCGACGCTCACGTCGCTCGCGCCGAGCGCCGCGAGCTGACGTAGGAAGAGGGGGCTCCCCGACGACTCCCGCGCGATCTCCTCCGCCCGCCTCTCGTCGGCGACTCCGCCGAGGAGCGTGCGCGCGAGCTCGCGCGCGGCGTCTGCCGCGAGCTCGGCGACGGGCACGTCGCAGAGCTCGACGCCGGCGCCTGCGACCGCGATGCGCTCGAGCGCGACGACGAGCGGCGCGCTCGCCTCCTCCTCCCGATACGCGGCGATGAAGAGCATCGCGGGCGGGTCCGGCGCGCGGAGGAGCGTCGCAAGGAGAGGTTCGCTGTCGACGTCCCCCCACTGGAGGTCGTCGACGTAGACCACGAGGGGGCTCTCGTCGGAGATGCGCTGGAGGAGCTCACGGAGCGCCTCGAACGCCCGGCGCCTCTCCTGCACCACGTCGCTCGGTCCGCGATGCCGCCGCACGGCCGCCCCGTCGATCTGGAGGAACGTCGGGAACAACTTCGCGAGGAGCGGCAGATCGCGCGGGAGGAGCGCGTTCGACTGCACCTTCGGGAGGCGCTGGAGATACCTGCAGAGTGCATCGGCGAGCGCGTCGACGGCCTTGTACGGCACGGCCTCGCGTGCGTAGCAGCGACCTTCGAGAATGACCGCGTGGGGCCTCTCCTTCCGCACGTGCTCGAGGAAGTGGCGCACGAGCGTGCTCTTGCCCATCCCGCTCGAGCCGTGGACGAGGGCGATGACCGCCTTGCCGTCCTGCGTGGTGTCGAGCGCCTCGTCCAGCGCCCAGAGATGCGTCTCGCGCCCGACGAGCGGAATGCCGCCCGGGACTGGAGCCGCGACGCTGCCCGCCGCGCGCGGAGCGTCGGAGCCGACGGCGGCGCGCGGGAGAGGCGGCGCCGTCATTCCCGCGGCGCCGTCGCTCTCGATCGTCGGATCGCCGAAGGGGAGAGCGGCCCCGAGCCGTTCGAGGAAGCGCGCTCCGATCGGGCGTGCCGAGGGTTTCCGCGAGAGCAGCTCGAGGCACAGGTCGGAGAGCGTCTTCGGGACACCACGGACGAGATCGGTGGGCGGCGCCGGATCGGCGAGCTGCTTCCGGAACAGGACCTCCTGCGGATCCCCTTCGTACGGCAGCTGGCCGGTGAGCGCCTGGTAGAGCATGGCGCCGACGGAGTACCAGTCCGACTCGGGCGTGAGCGGCATGCCGAGCGCTTGCTCCGGGGACATGTAGGCAGGGGTCCCGACGATGCGACCCTTCATCGTCTCCGCGATCCCGTCGTGCCCGAGGTCGGTGACGAGCCCGAAGTCGAGGAGGACGACACGCCCCTCGCGCGTGACGAGGACGTTGGAGGGCTTGATGTCCCGGTGGATCATGCCGGCGCCGTGGAGGGCAAGGAGGCCCGCCGCGAGCTGCTCGAAGGTCCTGCGCACACGCGGCAGGTCCGCGGCCGCGAGAGGCCGGTGCGCGTCCGTGATCCGCACGACGGCCGGCGGCGACTGGCTGGGCCGCGGCGGCAGATCGGACGGCGAGCGACCCGGCCCTTCTGCGAGCGCGGTCGGCATCGCCTGGGCGTCCAGCGCCGTCGCGGTGCTCGCGCCGCTCGGGCCGCCCAGGACGGGGGACGCTGGTCGCACCCACCGGAGGAGATCGATCCCGTCGAGGCGGTCCATCGTGAAGAACCACTCGTCGTCGTAGACGAGCAGATCGCGGAGGGTCACGAGGTTCGGGTGGACGAGATCGGCGAGCGAGCGGAACTCGCGCTTGAACCGCGCGATCGTCGCGGCGTCCCCCTGCTTCAGCCACTTGAGGGCGACGTCCGTCCCGCGCTCGAGATCACGCGCCGCCCACACGACCCCGAACGCGCCCGTGCCCAGGCACTCGCGGACCTCGAAACGCCCGCTCTCGGCGAGCGCCGTCGGCAGACGTATCTCCACGCGTCCGTCCTAACAGGGATCGACGCCGGGCGCGAACATCGACGCGAACCTCCGCGGACGCTTCACGCCCTCGGTCTCGAGCGTGCGCTCGGCCTCGCGCGCGAGCTCTCCGTCGCCAGCGAGGAGCTTCGCCGCGCACCCGTAATGCAAGGTGCCCTGGGCCTCGAAGACCGTGAGCGCCTCGCGGGCGAGCTCACCGGAGGAGCCCCCTCGCGCCTCGGCGAGCTGCGCGCGGAGGAGGAGGGCGAAGCCGCGGGCGACCGGGAACGTCTCGTCGTCGAGAGCGCGCGCGCTCCGCTCCACCTGGGCGAGGAGGTCCGAGGCAGCCGTCCGCCCGCCCCAGGTCGCGAGGGCGAGCGCCGCCTTCCCGTGCGCGTTCAGGAGACGTACGCGGAGCGTCGTCGATCGGAGGAGGAACGCGCTCCGGAAGCGAGGCTCGGCCGAGACCGCCATCGCGAGCGCGTGGGCGGCGTCCTTCTCGTAGAGCGCGAGGTCGATCTCGTTCAGGACCTTCCACGCGTGCTGCACCAAGAACCGGCCCTTCGACCAGCGCTTCTCGACGACGTCGAGGTCGGCGTGAGCGCCCACCGTGTCGTCCTTCGCGACGTGGAGGAACCAGCCGACTTGCACCCGGACGAGCACCTCGCCGTAGAGGTCTCCACGCCCCCGCGTGTCGTCGAGGAGCGTCGGCACGCGCCGCTCGAGGTCCTTGACGCGTCCGAGCATGAAGAGCGAGAAGCACGCGAAGAAGGCGGCGTTGTCGAGCTCCCACGTGACGTTGACGCACTTCTCGCGGAGCTCGGCGTAGGCCGCGTCGCACGTCTCTACCGCCGCGCGGAACTCGCCGAGGAGCGACTGCGCGGCCCCGCGCATGAGGACCGTGAGCCCGCGCGCCTGGGCGTCGCCGGTACGGGCGGCGAGCGTGATGCCCCGGGTCATCAGGCGCTCGACGGCGCTCGCGGGCGCGCCCTCGGCCGCGCGGTAGGCCCCCTCGAGCGCGATGCCCATCGCGATGCGGACCGGGTCGCCCGCGGCGAGCGCGAGGAGCAAGAACCGCTTGTGGAAGTCGGCGCCGCGGAAGGGGTCGATGATGCCGAGCCCGCGCGCGAGGCTGAAGCAGGTGTCGATGCGGACGAGCTCGTCCCGTGAGATCTGGTCCGCGCTCCGCTCGCGGAAGCCGAGCCCGCGGAGGCGCAGGTAGAGCCGCCGGAAGAGCAGCGAGAGCACCGTGCGGAGGCGGCTCTCCCGCGCGCGCATCCCCATGGCGGAGAGGATGTCCTCGATGACCTCGAGCCCGCGGTCGAGGTGGCCGCTGAAGAGGAGCTGCTCTGCGGCTCGCCGTCGGTACTCGAGCGCGTCGGAGCCGGTGCACGTCTCGGCGACGGTGAGGAAGTGAGCGGCGGCCTCGTGGCCGCGCCCCGCGCAGGCGAGGGCCTCGGCGAGGCCTCGCACGAGGTCTCCGCTCGAGCGTCCCAGCTCGGTCTCGAGCTCGACCGCCATCGCGTACATGCGTGCGGCGCGGTCGAACGCGAGGGCACGGGTCGCGCGCTCCGCCGCCTTCTGCGCGTAGCTCGAGGCGAGCTCGCGGTCCCCCGCGGCGCTCGAGTGGACCGCCAGGGCCTCGGCGTCGAGGTCGCCGGCGCTCGCGAGCGCCCCCGCGAGCGCCTTGTGGCGCGCCGCGAGCTCCTCGGGCGCGAGCGACGCGACGACGACCTCCCGGATCCGGTCGTGGTAGACCTCGACCTCGTCCCGCGCGTCGCTCGGCCGCGAGCGCACGAGGGACTCGCGACGGAGGGCGGAGAGCGTGGCGTCGCGGTCGGCGGCCACCTCGGCGGCCTGGGCCGCGACGGCGAGCGCGAGCGGCCGACCCGACACCGCGAGGACCTCGAGCAGGCGGCGGGCGTCGGCGGGCAGGGCGAGGACACGCAGGCGGACCGCCTCGGAGAGGCCGATCTTCTCCCCGTCTCGGCCGAGCGCGGCGAGCTGACGGAGGAAGAGCGGGCTCCCGCAGGACTCCCGCGCGAGATCCTCGGCGAGGACGTCGCCACCGTCCGGTCCGACGAGGAGCTCGGCGAGCTTCTGCGCGGCGCGCGGCGAGAGCTCGGAGACCGGCACCTCGCAGAGCTCGACGCCTTCGCCGTGCGCCGCCTTGCTGGAGAGCGCCTGCACGAGGGGAGAGGAGGCGTCCTCGCTCCGGTACGCGGCGATGAAGAGGAGGGACGGCGCAGCCGGACCGCGGAGGAGCGAGAGGAGGAGGGGCTCGCTGTCGGCGTCTCCCCACTGGAGGTCGTCGACGTAGAGGACGAGCGGGCTGCGGTCGCCGAGCCGCTGGAGGAGCTCGCGGAGCGCCTCGAACGCCCGACGGCGCTCCTGCACGACGTCGACGACGCCGCGCGTCTTCCTCCCGGAGGCCGAGCGGAGCTGGAGAAACACCGGAAAGAGCTTCGCGAGGAGCGGCAGATCCCGGGGGAGAATCGCCGCCTGGTCGACCTCCGGCAGACGTACGAGATACCTGCAGAGTGCATCCGCGAGGGAGTCGATCGCCTTGTAAGGCACCGCCTCGCGCTCATAGCAGCGCCCCTCCAGCACCACCGTCTCGGGCCGCTCGCGGCGGACGACGTCGAGGAAGTGGCGCACGAGCGTGCTCTTGCCCATCCCGCTCGGGCCGTGCACGAGGGCGAGGACCGTCTTGCCGGTCTCCGCCTCGCGGAGCGCCTCGTCCAGCGCCCAGAGGTGGGCCTCGCGGCCGACGACCGCGTTCGCGGCCCGGCTGCTCCTCGCGGCGAGACCGCCCTGCTGCGGGTCGTCGAGCTCCACCGCCTCCGACGGGAGGGCCTCCCGGAGCCGCTCGACGAAGGCGCTGCCCACCGGCCGTTCCTCCGGCGCGCGCGCGAGCATGGCCATGGTCAGCTCGGAGAGCGCGGGGGGGACGCCGCGGACCAGGTCGCTCGGTGACGCGGCATCTCCGACCTGCTTCTGGAGGAGCACGTCGTAGGGATCTCCGTCGTACGGCAGGCGTCCGGTGAGCACCTGGTAGAGCATCACCCCGACCGCGTACCAGTCCGAGGGATGGGCGACGGGCATCCCGAGCGCCTGCTCCGGTGACATGTACGCGGGCGTCCCGACGACCCGCCCTCTCAGCGTCTCGGCGACGCCGTCTCGACCGACCTCGGTCACGAGGCCGAAGTCGAGGAGGACGACGCGACCTCGACGTGTGACGAGCACGTTCGAGGGCTTGATGTCGCGGTGGAGCATGCCGGCGGCGTGGAGCGCCATGAGGCCCGACGCGAGCTGCTCGAACGTCGCCCGTACGCGACCGAGGTCTGCGACCGTGAGCGGGCGGCGCGAGGGAACCGGCTCCTCGTCCGGCGTGGTCTGTGCCGGCCGGACGAAGGCGAGGAGGTCGATCCCGTCGACGAGCTCCATCGTGAAGAACCACTCGTCGCCGACGGTGAGGAGGTCGCGGAACTCGACGAGGTTCGGATGGCCGAGGTCCGAGAGCGCGCGGAACTCCCGCTTGAACCGCGCGATCATCTCGGCGTCGCCCTGCTTCAGCCACTTGAGCGCGACCCGCGCGCCGCGGTCGCGATCCTCCACGGCCCAGACGACGCCGAAGCCGCCGGAGCCGAGGTAGTCCCGTACCTCGAAGCGCCCCGTCTCGGCGAGCGCGGAAGGCAGGCGGATCTCCGTCACGACCCACGTCGATACCAGACTTCCGAAACGCGAGGAAAATGGCACGATGGCCTCTGTCATGGACGTCGACAAGAAGGCGCTCGTCGCCGCGCTCCGCGAGCGGATCGAGGCGGAGATCGCCGAGGCGACCCGCCTCGCGAAGGACGCCGCCGACGCCGCGACCCACGAGGAGAACAAGCCCGAGGGGGACAAGGACATGCGCTCGACGGAGGCGTCCTACATCGCCCGCGGGCAAGCGGAGCGGGTCCGGACGCTCGAGAGCGCGCTCGTCGCCCTCGCGTCGATGCCGCTCAAGCGATTCGGAGCGGGTGACGTCATCCAGGCCTCCGCGCTCGTGACGGTCGCGAGCGGCACGACGCGCGAGCGCTACCTCCTCGTGAGCGCCGCAGGTGGGGTGAAGGTCTCTGCCGCGGGCGTCGAGGTGCTGACGCTGGCCGTCGCGAGCCCGCTCGGCAAGGCGCTCCTCGGCCTCGCCGCGGGGGAGGAGGCCGAGGTCACGACGCCGCGCGGCCCGAAGACCTACGAGGTCGTCTCGGTCACCTGATCGGTGAGGATCTTCGCGACGACGGCGAGGAGCTCCGTCGGATCGACAGGCTTCGCGATGTGCGTCGCGAACCCGGACGCGAGGATGCGCGCCTTGTCCTCCGGCCTCGCGTAGGCGGTCAGCGCGACGGCCGGGACGGGGCGGGGGCGACCGCGCAAGTGCGCGACGAGGGCGAAGCCGTCCTGTCCCGGCATCGCGATGTCGCTGAGCACGAGCGCGGGTTCCGCCTCCCCCGCGATGCGCAGGGCTTCGTCCACCGAGCCGGCCGTCTTCACCTCCGCGCCGACCCCTTCGAGCACCATCGCGATGAGCTCGCGCGCGTCGTCGTCGTCGTCCACGACGAGCACGAGCCGGCCTGCGAGGCTGGCGAAGACGGGCGGGACGGACGGGCGGCTCGCGGGTCTCTCGGCGGGCTCGGTGTGGAGCGGGAGCGTCACGGTGAACGTCGCGCCGCGCCCGGCGCCGGGGCTCGCGGCGGAGATCGTTCCGCCGTGGAGCTCCACGATGTGGCGCGCGATGGCTAGCCCGAGCCCGAGCCCGCCGAACGAGCGCGTCGAGGAGCTGTCGGCTTGCCGGAAGCGTTCGAACACGTGCGGGAGGAACTCGAGCGCGATCCCGCGACCGGTGTCCTCGACCTCGAGCTCGATGTCCTCGTCCCTAGCGCGGACGGTCGCCGTCACGGTGCCGCCCGCGTCGCTGAACTTGACCGCGTTCGAGAGGAGGTTCCACGCCACCTGGCGCAGCCGCTCGGGATCGCCGAGCTGGGGCGAGGGTGCCCCGTCGGTCGCGATGTCGAGGGTGACCCGCTTCGCGTCGGCCGATGGCCTCACGACGTCGGCCGCCTCGCGGACGATCGCCGCGAGGTCCACGGGCCGTGGCTCGATCCTCAGCTTGCCGGACACGATGCGGGAGACGTCGAGCACGTCGTCGATGATCTTCGCCTGGGCGCGCGCGTTGCGCCGGATGACGTCGAGCCCCTTCGCGAGGAAGACCTGGTCGCCGAGGCGGTCGCCGTGGAGGAGCGCCGACCAGCCGACGATGGCGTTGAGAGGCGTCCTGAGCTCGTGGCTCACGGTGGCGAGAAAGTCGTCCTTGATCCGGCTCGCCTCCTCGGCGCGCCGCGCGGCCTCCTTGGTCTCCTCGTGGAGCCGCGCCTGTGCGACGGCGGTCGCGGCGCGCGCGCCGATCTCCTGGGCGAGGGCGAGGTCGTCGGGGACCTCGTGCGAGCGGCGCGAGCGACCGTGGCAGAACGTCAGCGCGCCCAGCAGGCGTCCGCGCGCGCGGAGCGGCACGGTGAGCATCGAGCAGAGCTCGAGCTTCTCCAGGACGGCGAGGTGCTCGGGGCCGCCGGCCATCCGCTCGCGGAACGCGCGGTCGATGCGCGTATGAGCGGCGGCCTCTCCCGTCGAGAGCGCGCAGAGGTTCACGTCCTCCCGCTCCTGACGCATCCACGCGGACGCGTCGAGCAGGGCCTGCACCTCGGCGTCGTCGTGGGCGAGCGCGAGGCGCCGGACGCGGTCTCCCTCCACGACGTCGAGGATGGCGAAGTCGCCGAGCGCGGGAACGGCGACCGCGACGATGTGGCGGAGCGTCGCCTCGTAGTCGGTCGCCTGCGAGAACGCGTCCCCCGCGCGCGCGAGGACGGCGAGCCGCTCGCCTGCGCGCTGCTCGCGCCCGAAGAGTGCCGCGTTGGCGACGGCGAGGCTCGCGCGGCGGCCGATCTCGTCGGCGAGCTGGAGGTCGGCCTCGCCGTACTCGTGCTCCGACTCGGAGGTCGCGAACGTCACGAGCCCGACGACCTCGCCCGCGACGAGGAGAGGGGTGAGGATGCCCGACGTGAGGCGCACCGAGACGAGGGCCTGGTAGTGGTCCTCGTCCTTCGCCGCCGCGCGGAGCATCGCCTCGGTGAGGCGCGGGACGAGGACGCTCCGTTTCGTCGAGAGCGCCTGCTTTTGCAGCTGCGACTCGCCGAAGCGCGTCGGGTAGCGGCGGGAGATCTCGGCGGCGAGGACGAGCCTCGCCGGATCGACGTGGTGGAGCGCCACGCGCGTCGCCTTGCCGTCCTGCAGGAGGTCGACGGCGCACCAGTCGGCGAACGCCGGCACGACCACGCGCGTGAGCGTCGCCAGCGTCTCCTGGTGGTCGAGCGACCCCGACAGGAGCTCGCCGACCGACGCCAGCAGGCGAAGGCGCTCGTTGGAGCGGCGCTCCGCGTCGAGCGACCGCGCTCGGCCGAGGGCCTGGGCGGCGTGGCCGCACAACGTCTCGATGAAGGCCTTCTCGTCCGCGTCGAAGTGATGCTCGCCGCGGAACCCGAAGCTGACGAGCCCGACCTTGCGTCCCTCGACGACGAGCCAGAGCGCCGCGAAGGCATGCAGCCGCCCCGCCTCCTCCGCCTTCTTCACGAGCTCCGGATCGAGCGTTCGGTACTCCTCGGCGTTGCTCACCCAGAGCCTACCGTTGCCCCGGGCGAGGTAGCGGGCGGCGGGGAGGTCGTCGGCTGCGAGCCGGCGCCAGCGATCGAGATAGTCGTCCGGGACACCCGAGCTCGAGAGCACCTGCAAGGTCTTGCCGTCGGGCTCGAGCGCCCACACGACGACCGTGTCGGCGGAGACGGCCGCGCGCCCGGCGTCGCACACGACGCGTGCGACGTCGGCGGCGCCTTGCGCCTCGACGAGGCGCGCGGTGACCGCCTGCATCCGTTGCATGACGAGCGCGCCGGTGCGCTCGGCGTCCAGGACGGCGGCGTTCCCGAGGGCGGCTGCGGCCCGGCGCGCGAGCTCCTCGGCGGTCGACACGTCGTCTTCGGTGAAGCGACGGCCCGACTCCGCCTGGAGGAAGGTGAGGACGCCGACGGCGCGGCCGCGAACGACGAGGGGGACCGACACGGACGAGCAAAAGCCTGCGAGCATGTCGTCGGAGATCGCCGCCGACCACTGCGTCCGTCGCGTCCGACTCGCGGCGGCGAGCGCGGAGGGGTGGTCCGCGCGCAAGGGCGGCCAGAGATCGTGTGCCTGCTGCACGCGCGCCTCGTCCGCGTGGGCGATCGCGGCAGGCGAGAGCGAACCGTCGTCGCCGGCGAAGTGGACGACGGCCCAGTCGGCGAAGGCCGGGACGGCCACGTCGACGACGGCGCGCGCGGCGGTCTCGGCGTCGAGGCAGGAGGCGAGGCGCGCGCTCGCCTCGGCGAGGTAACGCTGCCTGGCCTCGCTCCTCTTCTGATCGTCGATGTCGGTGGCGGTCGCGATCCGACGGAGGACGCTGCCGTCGGCGTCGCGGACGGCGACGCTGCGGATCAGGTGCCACCGGTACACGCCGTCGTGGCGGAGGTAGCGCGCCTCGAGCTCCCAGGCGTCGGCCATGTCCGCCGCGATCGCGCGGAGGGCCTCGTGCTCGTCGGGGTGGATGCTCGCCATCCAGTCGAGCGTGCGCGGGTCCCCGACGGCGCGGCCGGTGTACTCCGACCAGCGGCGGTTCACGAAGTCCGCACCCTTCTCGTCGCGCGTCCACGCGAGGACGGGGAGCGCGTCGAGGATCGCGCGCTCGGACCCGACCGCGCGCTCCGAGCTCTCCAGACCGGAGGGCTGACCGTCGGGCGCGAGCGGCGCGGAGGCGGACATCGTCGTGTGATTCTATCACCGGGGTCCGTACCAGCTTCGCGGCGACGGACCGCAGTTGCCCTGGGCGGGCGATGACCGGCTACGCTGCAGGCGTGGAGGAGGTCCCCCGGGGTTCGTGGCCGCGCGCGCGCACCATCGGGCAGTGGCTCGTCGTCGGCGCCCTCGTCGGGATCGCGTGCGGCGTCGCCTCCGCCGTCTTCCTCCTCCTCCTCGATCAGGCGACGGCGTTCCGCACCGCGCACGAGTCGATCGTCTTCGCGCTCCCCGTCGCCGGCCTCGCCCTCGGCCTCGTCTACCAGCGCTGGGGCGCGCCGATCCGCGGCGGCAGTAACCTCGTCCTCGACACCCTCCACGAGGGATCCGCGCAGATCCCTCTCCGGATGGCGCCCATGGTGCTCCTCGGCACGCTCGCGACCCATGTGTTCGGGGGGAGCGCGGGGCGCGAGGGCACGGCGGTGCAGATGGGCGCGAGCCTCGCCGACGCGTTCGCGCACAAGCTCGGCCTCGGCCGAGAGGTCCGGAGGCAGATGCTCTGCGCGGGGATCGCGGGCGGCTTCGGCTCGGTGTTCGGCACGCCCGTCGCCGGCGCGGTCTTCGGGCTCGAGGTCGTCACGATCGGTCGCTTCGAGATCACGGCGCTCGTGCCCGCGCTGGTCGCCTCCCTCGTCGGCGACGCCGTCACGCAGCGGCTCGGCGTCACCCACACCCCGTACCCGACGGTGGCGTACGTCCCTCTCGATCTCGTGCTCGCGCTCGAGCTCGGGCTGTTCGGTCTCTGCATGGCCCTCGCGACGGTCGCGTTCGTCGAGCTCACCCATCGCGGGAAGAAGCTCCTCGAGGCGCACGTGCCGTCCCTCCCGATCCGCATGTTCCTCGGCGGCCTCGTGGTCGTCGTCCTCTGGCGCGCCTCCGGGACCAGCGACTACCTCGGCCTCGGCGTCCCCACGATCGTGCGCGCGTTCGCGGATCCGTCGCTCCCCACCGCCGCCTTCGCGTGGAAGCTCGTCTTCACCTCCGTGACGCTCGCGGCGGGGTTCCTCGGCGGCGAGGTGACGCCCCTCTTCTTCGTGGGCGCGACGCTCGGGAGCGTTCTGGCTCGCGCGCTCGGCGTGCCGATCGAGCTCGGGGCCGGCGTCGGCCTCGCCGCCGTCTTCGGCGCCGCCGCGAACACGCCGGTCGCGCTCTCGATCATGGCGGTCGAGGTGCTCGGCGTGAACGTCCTCCCGCACGTCGTCATCGTGACGGGCATCGCGTTCCTCCTCAGCGGCCATCGGGGCATCTACCCGTCCCAGCGCGTCTGGCGGCGGAAGGGAGGCGGGCGCGTCCGCGGCGTCGTCGCGCTCCGCGATCTCGGTCCGCCGGACGGACGCGCTCCTCCCTCTTCCTGACGCGGGCGGACGGGCGGAGATCCCGTGGGAAGACTCCGCTTCTCACGGTGTCGTCATGGAGGCATGCTGCGCGCCATGTCCCTCCTCGTCCTCGGCGGCTCGGCCGCGCTCTCGCGGGCGCGGCTCGAGCGAAGGCTCGCCGTCGTCCGCGCCGCGAGCCCGAGCGTCACCGCGCTGGCCGCGCGCTTCGTCCACGTCGTCGACGTCGACGGGCTGCTCGACGAGCGCGAGCGGTCGGTCCTCGAGGCCCTCCTCACGTACGGTCCCCGCGAGCCGGTCCCGGTCGTGTCCGGAACGGACGTCTGGGTCGTGCCGCGGCTCGGTACGGTCTCGCCCTGGTCGTCGAAGGCGACGGACATCGCGCACACGTGCGGGCTCGCGCGGGTCCGCCGCATCGAGCGCGGCGTCCGCTGGACGATCGGCGGCAAGGCGGACCTCGCCTCCGTCCGCGGGATGCTCCACGATCGGATGACGGAGGTGGTGCTCGACCGGGAGGAGGACACGCGGCTCCTCTTCGAGGAGCACGCGCCCGGACCGCTCGGCACGGTGCCGGTCCTCGCCCGCGGTCGCGCGGCGCTCGAGGAGGCGAACGTCGCGCTCGGCCTCGCCCTCGCGCCCGACGAAGTCGACTACCTCCTCGAGGCCTTCGGCTCGATGCGCCGCGATCCCACGGACGTAGAGCTCATGATGTTCGCGCAGGCGAACAGCGAGCACTGCCGCCACAAGATCTTCAACGCGTCGTTCGTCGTCGACGGCCTCCCCGAGGAGGGCTCCCTCTTCGCGATGATCCGGAACACGACCGCGAAGACGCCGGAGGGCGTGCTCTCGGCCTACAAGGACAACGCTGCGGTCTTCCGCGGGCCCGAGGGCCAGCGCTTCTTCGCCGACCCGAAGACGGGCGTCTACGGCGCGCACGCGGAGGCCGTGCACGTGCTCGCGAAGGTCGAGACCCACAACCACCCGACCGCGATCGCGCCCTACGCCGGCGCGGCGACCGGCTCCGGCGGGGAGATCCGCGACGAGGGCGCGACCGGGCGCGGCGGGCGTCCGAAGGCCGGCCTCGTCGGCTTCACCACCTCGAACCTCCGGATCCCCGGTGCGATCCGCGCCTGGGAGCGCGACCACGGCAAGCCCGAGCGCATCGCCTCCGCGCTCGACATCATGACGGAGGGCCCGGTCGGCGCCGCCGCCTTCAACAACGAGTTCGGGCGGCCGGCGATCGTCGGGTACTTCCGCACGTTCGAGCTCGAGGTCGAGACGCCGCGGGGCAAGGAGGTGCGCGGCTACCACAAGCCCATCATGCTCGCCGGTGGGCTCGGCAGCGTGCGCGAGGCCCACGTCCAGAAGGGGGAGATCCCGCCGGGCGCTGCCGTGGTCGTCCTCGGCGGCCCGGCGATGCGCATCGGCCTCGGGGGCGGCGCGGCGAGCTCCATGGCGCAGGGCTCGTCCCACGCCGACCTCGATTTCGCGAGCGTGCAGCGCGACAACGCCGAGATGCAGCGTCGGTGTCAGGAGGTCATCGACCGCTGCTGGGCGCTCGGCGACACGAACCCGATCGTGAGCGTCCACGACGTCGGCGCCGGGGGCCTCTCCAACGCGCTGCCCGAGCTCGTCCACGAGAGCAAGCGCGGGGCGACCTTCGATCTCCGCGCGGTGCCGAGCGCCGAGCGCGGGATGTCGCCGCTCGAGATCTGGTGCAACGAGGCGCAGGAGCGCTACGTGCTCGCCGTCCCCGCGTCCCAGGTCGACGTCCTCCGTGCGATCTGCGAGCGCGAACGCGCGCCGATGGCCGTCGTCGGTCACGCGACGAGTGACGGCGTCCTCCGCCTGGACGACGCGCTCTCGCCGTCGCGGCCGATCGACATGCCGCTCGAGGTCCTCCTCGGCAAGCCCCCGCGCATGAAGCGCGACGTTCGGCGCGAGGAGCCCGCGACCGCGGTGCCCAGCGGGACGATCGATCTCCGCGAGGCGCTCGAGCGCGTCCTCCGTCTCCCGACGGTCGCGGACAAGTCGTTCCTCGTCACGATCGGGGACCGCACCGTCACGGGGCTCGTGGCGCGCGACGCGATGGTGGGCCCGTTCCAGGTGCCCGTCGCGGACTGCGCCGTCACGCTCACGGACTACGCGGGAACGACCGGCGAGGGGATGGCGATCGGCGAGCGGCCCCCCCTGGCGCTCCTCGACGCCGCGGCGTCGGCGCGGATGGCGGTGGGAGAGGCCGTGACGAACCTCGCCGCCGCGCGCGTCGCGAAGCTCGAGGACGTCCGGCTCTCCGCGAACTGGATGGCGGCCGCGGGCCACCCCGGCGAGGACGCGCGCCTGTGGGACGCCGTCCGCGCCGTCGGCCTCGAGCTCTGCCCCGCGCTCGGGATCGCGATCCCCGTCGGCAAGGACTCGATGTCGATGCGCAGCGCGTGGACGGGGCCGGCGGGTGAAGCGCGCGGGGTCGCGTCGCCGGTGTCGCTCGTCGCGAGCGCGTTCGCGCCCGTCCTCGACGTGCGGAAGACGCTCACGCCCGAGCTCCGTCTCGACGAGGAGACGACCCTCCTGCTCGTCGATCTCGGCGCCGGGAGAAACCGGCTCGCAGGCAGCTGCGTGATGCAGGTCTTCGGAGCGCTCGGGCGGGACGGAGACCTCCCGCCCGACGTCGACGATCCCGCGCGCCTCCGCGGCTTCTTCGACGCGATGCAGGAGCTCTCCGAGGCGGGGCTCGCGCTCGCGTACCACGATCGTTCGGACGGCGGCCTCGTCGTGACGCTCCTCGAGATGGCGTTCGCCGCGGGCGTCGGGCTCGACATCGAGCTCTCGGCGTCGGGCGGCGACGACCTCGGCGTCCTCTTCGCGGAGGAGCTCGGCGCCGTGGTGCAGGTCCGCTCGGCGGACACCTCGCGCGTGACGGAGATCCTGCGCCGCCACGGGCTCGGCGACGTCGTCGCGCCGATCGGGCGACCCGTTCCGGGAGCGCGGGTGGTCGTGCGCCGCGAAGGGCGCACGCTCCTCGACGAGGACAGGCACGTCCTCCGCCGCGCGTGGTCCGAGACCTCCTGGCTCGTCCAGCGTCGGCGAGACGACACGGCCTCCGCGGACGAGGAGCACGAGGCGCGTGCCGCTCCGGACGCGCGCGGCCTCGACGGCGTGGTCGTCACCTTCGGTCCGTCGCGGAGCGCGCCGCCTGCCTCGCGCCCGCGCGTGGCGATCCTCCGCGAGCAGGGCGTCAACGGCCACGTCGAGATGGCCGCGGCCATGACGCGGGCCGGCTTCGAGGCCGTCGACGTCCACATGACCGACGTCCTCGAAGGTCGCGCGGACCTCGCGTCGTTCCGCGGCCTCGTCCTCTGCGGCGGTTTCTCGTACGGCGACGTCCTCGGCGCCGGCGAGGGATGGGCGAAGTCGATCCTCTGGAGCGAGCGCGCGCGGCGCGATCTCGGCGCGTTCTTCGCGCGGTCCGACACGTTCACGCTCGGCGTCTGCAACGGCTGCCAGGCGCTCTCGAGCCTGCGGACGATCGTGCCCGGGGCGAGCCGCTGGCCACGGTTCGTCCGGAACCGCTCCGAGCAGTTCGAGGCGCGCGTCTCGCTCGTCCGCATCGAGCGCTCGCCGTCCGTCCTCTTCCGGGGGATGGAGGGCTCCGTCCTCCCCATCGCCGTCGCGCACGGCGAGGGCCGCGTCGAGCCGCTCGCGGACGACGATCTCGCCGCCCTCGAGCGCGAGGGGCTCGTCGCCGCTCGCTTCGTCGACGTCGAAGGCCGACCGGCGAACCGCTACCCCGAGAACCCGAACGGCTCGCGCGACGGCGTGACGGCGTTCACGACGCCGGACGGCCGCGCGACGATCCTCATGCCCCACCCCGAGCGGGTCTTCCGCAACGTGCAGCTCTCGTGGCGACCCGCGACGTGGACGTCCGACGACAGCCCGTGGATGCGCATGTTCGAGAACGCGCGCGCGTTCGTGACGTGACCGCGCGTCAGCCCGAGGCCTTCGTCCGGTCCGTCGTCGCGGCGCGCACGAAGCCGCTCCGTCGCGCGGCCGCGCGGAGCTCGCCCTCCGTGATACCGGCGGACCGCAAGATCCCGTCGAGCATGTCCCGACCGAGTTCCCGGATGTGAGGGACGAGGACGCGGTTTCGACCCCGCGCCAGCAGCGTCACGGCGCCACCGCGGGTGCAGACCGTGAAGCCGAGGGCGAGGAGGCGCTCGATGCAGACCTCCCCCGAGAGTGACCCGACGTCCATGGCGGACACCCCATGCGAGGGCCGTACCCGGGCCCACATGGGCCGGCGATCGCGCGTGGCGGTTCGGTCCATGACGCGCCGAGCAACGCTGCCGATCCCGCGGATCCGCCCGCTCCAGATCGCCCCACCCGAGACGTCGGGTCCTGCCATCTCGCCACGTGCAGCATCGCGCCGCCGGGTGCGCTAGACGTGATGCCGCGTCCCGCGGCCCGCCGCGTGGGGCGAGGAGCCACCGTGGAGCGAGAGCCAGTGCACGTCGACGTCCTCATCGTGGGCGCGGGTCTGTCCGGCATCGGCGCCGCGTACCACGTGCAGTCGAGGCTCCCGGGCCTCACGTACGCGGTCGTCGAAGCGCGCGCGTCGCTCGGCGGCACCTGGGACCTCTTCCGCTATCCGGGCGTCCGCTCGGACTCGGACATGTACACGCTCGGCTACTCCTTCCGCCCGTGGACGAACCCGAAGGCCATCGCCGACGGCGCCTCCATCCTCGCGTACATCCGCGAGACCGCGGAGGCGTACGGCATCGATCGGCGGATCCGCTTTCGGCGCAAGGTGGAGCGGGTCGACTGGCGGAGCGACGAGTCCCGCTGGCACGTGCACGTGCGCAACGGCGAGACCGGCGCGCTCGAGCGCTGGAGCTGCCGCTTCCTCTTCACGTGCACGGGGTATTACGACTACGCGCGCGGCTACACGCCGGAGCTCCCGGGGCGCGCGCGCTTCGGGGGCCCCGTCGTTCATCCGCAGCACTGGCCGAGCGACCTCGTGTGGGAGGGCAAGCGCGTCGTCGTCCTCGGCAGCGGCGCGACGGCGGTGACGCTCGTGCCCGAGCTCGCGAAGACCGCCGCGCACGTGACGATGCTCCAGCGATCCCCGACGTACGTCATGTCGCGGCCGTCGACGGACCCCGTCGCGGACTTCCTCCGCACGCGGCTCTCCGAAGAGGCGGCGTACTCCGCGACGCGGCTCAAGAACGTGTCGCTCGCGCTCGGCTTCTTCGCCTTCTGCCGCGCGTTCCCCCGGGCGGCCAAGAAGCTCATCGTGGCCGGCGTCACGAAGGAGCTCGGCGGCGCCGCTTCCGCGCTGCACTTCACGCCGCGGTACGACCCGTGGGACCAGCGGCTCTGCCTCGTCCCCGACAGCGATCTCTTCCGCGCGCTGAACGAGGGCCGAGCGTCCGTCGTCACGGGGGAGATCCAGACCTTCACCGAGACCGGCCTCCTGCTGAAGGACGGGCGCGCGGTCGAGGCGGACATCGTCGTCACCGCGACGGGGCTCGAGCTCCTCTTCCTCGGCGGCGCGAGGATGGACATCGACGGCGAGCCCGCCGCGGCGGAGAAGCGGATGGTGTACCGCGGATGCATGCTCGAGGACGTCCCCAACTTCGCGTTCGCGGTGGGCTACACGAACGCGTCGTGGACGCTCAAGTGCGACCTCGCGAGCACCTACGTGTGCCGCGTGCTCGCGCACCTCGACGCGAACGGGCTCGCCTGGGCACGGCCCCATCGGAACGCGCCGGTCACGGAGGAGCCGCTCCTCGACTTCACGTCCGGCTACGTCGCCCGCGCGAAGGGCCGCATCCCGCCGCAGGGCTCGCGCGCGCCGTGGAAGCTGCACCAGAACTGGTTCCGCGATCGGGTGCTCCTCGGGCGCGGCCGCCTCGACGACGGCGAGCTCTTGATGGGGTAGAGTTCGCCTCATGCCGGACGTGAAGAGCCTCGAAGCGCATCGCACGGCCATCACGGGTCACTGCTACCGGATGCTCGGCTCCGTCGCGGAGGCCGACGACGCCGTTCAGGAGACGATGATCCGCGCCTGGAAGAGCATCGACGGGTTCGACGGTCGCGCGCAGCTGCGGACGTGGCTCACGCGCATCGCGACGAACGTGTGCCTCGACGCGCTCTCGGACGCGAAGCGAAGGGCGCGTCCGATCGAGGAGGGGCCCGCGGGGACGATCGAGGACGAGCTCGCCTCGCGCCCCCGAACGCACTGGCTCGAGCCCGTGCCGGACGTCCTCGCGATCCCGGACGACGAGGACCCGTCGCGGCGCGTCGTGCTGCGCGAGAGCATCCGCCTCGCCTTCGTCGCGGCGCTCCAGCACCTGCCGCCGAAGCAGCGCGCCGCCCTCCTCCTCTCCGAGGTGCTCGGATGGTCGGCGGTGGAGGTCGCGGAGGCGCTCGAGATCACCGTTCCCGCGATGAACAGCGCGCTCCAGCGCGCGCGCGCGACGCTCGCGGAGCGGGGCATCCGGCAGGAGGACGTGACCGTGGTCTCGGCCGGCAACGACGTCTCGGGGCGCGGCCTCTCCGACGTGCAGATGAGCCTCGTCGCGCGCTACGTCGAGGCCTTCGAGCGCTACGACATCGACGCGCTCTCGTCGCTCTGCCGGGAGGACGTGCAGTTCTCGATGCCTCCGCACAGCCTCTGGCTCCAGGGGCCGGAGTCGGTCCGAGGCTGGCTCGGCGGTCGCGGCGCGGCGTGCCGGGGCTCGAAGCTCGTGCCCGCGCCTGCCAACGGATCGCCCGCCTTCGCGCAGTACAAGCCCAAGGAGGGTGGTGGCCACCACGCGTGGGGGATCGCCGTCCTCGAGCTCGAGGGCGACAAGATCGTGCGCTGGACGACGTTCCTCGACGTCGAGACCTTGTTCCCCACGTTCGGTCTCCCCCTCGATCTGCCGGCGGAGTGACATTTCTCGAGCCCGACCGATGAATCCGGGCGGGGAGGGGAGTCTCTCTCGGGAAACCGGAGGACAGTCATGAACGCCATCAAGAGTCTGAACCCGCACCTCTTCTTCGAGGGCCAGGCGGCCGAGGTCATCGCCTTCTACCAGCGCGCGCTCGGCGCCGAGGTGCTCGGCATCACGCACGCCTCCGAAATCCCGGGCGCGGATCTCTCGCCCGAGCGGAAGAAGCTCGTCGCACACGGCATGCTCCGCCTCGGCGGAGGGGTGCTGATGATCTCGGACGTGCTCATGAACACCGAGCCGAGCGGGGAGCAGCACGTCCCGCCGGGCCACGGCGCGGTGCACCTCGAGATCGGGGACGTCCCCTCGCTCGAGAAGATGTTCGCCGCCCTGAGCGAGGGCGGGCGCGTGACGTGCAACGTCCACGTCGCGTTCTGGGGCGCCACCTACGGGGTGCTCGTCGACAAGTACGGCGTCACCTGGGGCTTCCACTGCGACGCGAAGAAGAGCTGAGAGGACATCATGAACCCGTCAAAGACCCGGAAGCTCTTCGTCAACGTCGCCGTGAAGGAGCTCGCCCGCTCGAAGGCCTTCTTCTCCGAGCTCGGCTTCGCGTTCGAGCCGAAGTTCACCGACGAGAAGGCGGCCTGCATGATCCTGTCGACGGAGGCCTGGGTGATGCTGCTCGAGCAGCCGTTCTTCCAGGGCTTCGTCCCCGCGAAGCGCGAGCTCTGCGACACGAGCAAGGCGACGGAGGCGCTCCTCTGCATCTCCTGCGAGTCGAAGGCCGAGGTCGACGCGTTCACCGATCGCGCGCTCGCGATCGGCGCGAAGCCGGCGATGCCGACGATGGACCACGGCTTCATGTACGCGCGGAGCTTCTACGACGTCGACGGCCACCACTGGGAGATCATGTGGATGGACCCGAAGGCCGCCGCCGAAGGACCGCCGAAGGACGCGAGCTGACGCTTGACGGGTCGGGCCGCGGTAGGGTACTCACGAGGCCCTTTCCAGCTTAGCTCAGTCGGTAGAGCAGGCGGCTGTTAACCGCCGGGTCGTAGGTTCGAGTCCTACAGCTGGAGCCATTTCTTCCTCCTCGCGAACATCGCGAGACGCGTCAGTAAACAGCGGCCCCCGAGAGCGATCTCCGGGGCCGTTGCCTTTTCTCCCCTGAATCCCCGAGGGTTTGCGCGTTCGCGAGCGTCGCGTGCGCCGGGATGGCGATCGCACTGAGAGCGCCGCGTGCGTGAAGACGAGCGCGTCGAGGGTGCGCGGGACGGCGTTCGCGCTCTCATCTCGGTCCCGTGGGGAGAGAGAAGCCGAGAAGCGGTTAACAGCCGACCCTCGGTTTCTGGGACCGTGACCGGGCGATCAACTGTCCCGCGCGGGGTGGGACTGTTGACCATCGGGGCGCTGTCCCGCGCGAGCGCCGAACGGGCGCCCACGGTGGCCCCTGGCGCGTTGAGCGCGGTGGTCCGGAGCGTGGGCGCGGTCGAAGGCTGCGGCGCGCGGGTGGGCGCGTTCTGCGCGACGGGCGCGGGACTGCTGAACGCCGGGGCATGGTCCTGAACGCTCGTCCGCCAGCTCGTTCACGGCCGCGCCATTTCTTCCTCCGGCTGGACCCCTCGCCGGCGCGGAGCTGTGCACGGTTGGACCTGCGGCGGGTGTGCAGGCACGTCGATCTTCAGCGACCACTTCGGCGGGTACCACTGCGGGATCGGGGCCGCGCGCGGCGTGTACTTCTGCTTGATGCGGGTTCGGCCGGACTCGCCCTCGATCTCCGGGTGCGCCACACGCGCGTACTTGCTGACCTCGCAGAACACGTTCTGACAGTCGATGAGTTGCAGGTTGCGGCCCCAGAGGCTCTGGAACTTCATGCCGAGCCGCTCGAACTCGTCGCTCGCGCGCTCAGCCATGACCTGGATGATCTCGGCCTCGCTAAGGCCCGCCACGTCCTTGAAGCACTTGCTGATGCCGTCCCGAGCACCGGGACCTGCCACGACGAACTCCATCTCGGAGAAGTCGGTGAGCTCGCTGTAGTTGATGTCGATGGCGAACTGGAACGCGAGGAAGTCGCCGAGTGACGGATAGCCGCGCAGCAGCTCGAACGCTCCTCGAAGCGAGCCCGCCTTCGCGAGCTTCTTCGGCGCCCCGTCGGCCATCATGTGCTCGATGAGCCGGAGGTGGTTTCGATGCTTGCGCGGGCTGCCGAACGCGGGCGACGGCATGATGTACGCCGCCGAGTAGACGCGCGCTCCTTCCTCGAGCAGCCCGTCGAGCACCTTCGCGTAGGCGTCGAACGAGAAGTCCTTCCAGCGCAGCGCTCCGAACTTCGCACTCAAGCTCTCCCACGTCTCGATCTTGTTGAAGAGCTTGAAGAGCATCGTGCGAAAGAAGACCTCCTCGGCCTTTTGCGAGCCCTCGTAGATCACGTGCCGGATCAGGTACTGGCTCACGCGGTCCGACGCTCGGTACGCGTTCGTGAAGCGATGCACGCTGAGGATCGGGTCCTCGGTCCACGGCGGCGTGGTCCCGAGCACGCGGCGCATGAACATCTCCTGTCGCTCCGAGGCGAAGCGCCAGTACGTGTCGAACACAGGCGTCGTCTTGAGCAAACGCCCGCCCGGCAGACGGACCTCGTAGTCCGCTCGCACACTCAGTCGGTCCACGCGGCCCCCGTGCGATTCTTGCCAAACGACGATCGGGAGTTGTCGGGCTGCTTCGTGCTCTTCCGCACGTAGGCGTCGTGAATCCAGCCTTGGACCGTCGTCGGGTTGTCGGACCAATTGTAGATGGTCGCGAACTCGCACTTGATGTTGTCGTAGAGGCGCGGCGGAATGGTGTGCGGGTTGTACTTCGTCGGGTCGGTTCGCGGGTACGTGGGCAGCAAGATCCCAAGTAGGCCAGAGCGCGGGTTGTTCTCTGTCTGTCGGATCGACGAACCGATCTCCCAGTCGATGTGCTTCCGTTGCCATGTCTCGGCCCCGATCAAGACGACTGTGACCGAAGTATCGCGGAGGTACTCGTCGCGGATCTTCTGGCGGATCGTCTCGGCAGGCAGGTTCGAATCGATGTCTCCATCATTCACCGAGCCTGGGACGAGGACGTCGAAGATGCTGCCAAATCGCTCGAACTTCGTCTTGTACGCCTCGTCGAGCGCGTGGTGATAACTGACGAAGACCTTGTGTCTGTTACTCATGGTGCTCCTCGCGAAGTTGACGGCAGCCGCTGCTGGTCGTCCCTCGCAACGTGGGGCGCGTAGGTGAGTTGGCGGGCGCCGAGGTCGACCGTGACGCGTCCACCCGGACCAGCGCACAACGAGCGAAAGACGCGGTAGCCGTCGAGGATCGCGGTCTCCCACTGCCACAGCGGAACGGTCTCGACCTCGAAGCCCTCGACGAACTCCTTGACGGTCTTCAGTAGGTCGAGGTCAACGTGGTCGAGCCCGTCGAAGAACTTGAGTTGCTTGGCGCGGCTGAAGACGATCGCAGAGACAGCCTCCTCGATGATGCCAGCGCGCGCGCCGTCCTGCGCCTCGTCGATCTTCGAGTTGCTCTTGCGCTTCGTTCGCATGAGCGCACGCACGACGGGCGACCATCCGAGGTGTACGGCGTAGGCGAAGTGGAAGATGTCGTGGAAGCGGTAGCCGTCGGGGTCCTCGATGTTGTCGGTGAGTCGGTCGCCAAAGTTGATGTCGTTGCACCGCAGGACGACGGCCTTGTGACTGCCGCGGGCCCGCTCGAGGAAGTCGATCTGGAGCCGTCGGGGGAGCTGCTCCTCCACCGGGAAGGCGTCGTCGAAGAGGGGCGCGTAGCCCTTCTCGTCGGGCCAGCGACTTCTGGTCTTCGCCGTGTTGCGCTCAGCGGCGTCGCGGAGGCAGACGTCCGCGTCGTTGCTGATCACCGTCAGCAACGCCCACGTGCGGCCCAGACGTGTCCGCATGTCATCGCTCTTCGATGTGCTGACCGCCGCGAGGACTTCGCCCACTGCCGCACCGAAGTCGAGGTGCCCCGTGAGCTGAGGCCCGTCTGTGGCCGGAAGCACGACCTTGCCCGGCACGGGCAGTTCTTCGAGCAGGCCGGGCGTGACGACCGCCGCGAGGCGCACGAAGTACCAGAGGAAGTCGCCGATCTCCTCGACCATCCTCTCGCGATAGACCGGGTAGGCTTCGCGCTCGCGGCGCTTCTTCTTGAGCTCGGAGACGATGCTCCCAGCCTCACCAATCAAGCCCGCAGCCAGCAGCGCCGCGTGGTCCGACTTGTCCTTGAACTTGTCGGTCTTCGCGGCGAGCGCTGCGAATTCGAGGAGCCAGCGCTCGTCGTTCATCGCGCGCTCCTTCGTGAGCGCCGCTTTGTGGCGGGCGCCGCCGTGGTCGCCACGGGCACCGCTGCTCGCTCGTGCTTCGCGAACTCCAGGGGATCGCCCTGCACACCCCACTTGGCCTCGCTCTCAAGCCAGCCCACGAAGGCGCCGGGTAGGTCGCCCGTGAACACGCGGTGCCCTCTGCCCGAACAGATGTCGACCTTCTCCTTGCCGAAGGAGCGGAACTTCTTCGGGATCGTCGGCGCCGAGCGCCCCCAATAGACGAACTTCGTGGCGATGAGCAGGCGATCGACCCCGGTGTCCCAGACGAGGTTGGCCTTGTTCAATCGCCCGTCGGGCAAGCTGTGATGTGAATCCGCCTGCACCCAACGCCTGCCTTCGCGGCGGTAGATGTTGTCGCCGTACATGACCTTCAGGCTGCCCTTCAGGTTCGGGCGCTTCAGGATGAAGCGTGGGTCGTTCCAGTACTTGTCGAAGCCGAGGACTTCGCTCACCTGCATCGCGAAGATGAGTCGTCCCTTGTAGTCGTACGTGCCCTTCGCGCCGGTCCCGACGACCCAGTCTCCCACGGATGCGTGCTTGCGGATCTTCGGCTTGCAGGTCGCCAATGTGCAGAACCCGAAGAACGGGTTCGGGGCGAAGCCGAAGTCACGCGCAACGACGTAGGAGTAGAGCTTCATCAGCAGTTGAACCTCTTGACCGTGAAGTCGGGCGCTGTGCGCGGGCTCCCCGTCGCAGGATCGTCGAAGCCACTGATCTTGCCGTTGATCGCATCGACGACGCGCTCGCTCTGCCAGCCCACGACTGCTGCATCGCCATGCGTCCGAAGTGCCTCGGGGATGTCTGCATCCGTTGCGCCTTGCGCGAATACGCCGACCACCTGCTTCCCCTGCTCGATCGCGTACTGGATCTCCCAGTTCACCCAGTCGCTCTGTGCGGTGTCGTGAGTGATGAGCACTACGAGCGTGCTCGCCCATTCGATGTGGGGCTTGAGGTACTTCTCCTTGATGTAGTCCGGGTTGGTCGCGTTATTCGGCTTGTCGCTGTTGATCGAGCCGTCGCGCACCTCCATCCCGGCCTTCGAGATGAGGTCCTTCAACTTGGGCAACAGGTCGTCGTCCTCGTGGACGTGAGAGATGAAGATGTTCTTCTTGTCCGCCATGCTCTTCACTCCCCCCCGCCAGCGGGTGCTGGCTGGTTGCATTGCTGCAGCCCGTGAAGGACCAGCTCGACGATGCGTTCGGCCGAGCGTGAGGTCGCGAGCTCACGGTTCTCCTCGACGGACAGCCCGTTCTTGAGCCCCGAGATCCCGCACGCCTTCAGTTCGGCGGCGATGCTCTCGAACTCGTCCCACGTCACCTTGCGGTCGGCATAGAGGCTTTTGAGCTCGGGCGTGTTCGGCAGTGCCTGATGGTACGCAGAAGTCAGCTCCGCGCGCGGGATGCCGTCGAGCGCGTCGATGACAAGTCGGGCGCAGCCGCCGAACGCTCCCACTAGGAAGACGGGGCGCTGAGCGCGAATGCCAAGCAGCGCTTCCTCGAGAACGCCAGGCATGCGCCCCCGGTACGGAGCGTCTGCGCGCCCGAGCCTTCCACCGACGATAACGCGTGCATGGATCTCCCTCGTCTGGCGTTCGCGCATGGTGGTCAGCCCTCTCGACCACGCGAAGCGACGAACCGCCGTGTCGGCTGGCACTTCGATGTCGGGAGAGGCGACGAACGCGACATCGAGCGACTCGTCGACATCCGTCGGTCGATCGCAGCGAACCATGTCGACAAGCGGCCCGAGCCGCGCTTCGTCGCGGACCGACGCGAGCATTGGCCACGGGAGGTAGGTGACGAGCTCGGGCGGAACCTGCTCCGAGGGGGACGCGCCCCGTAGCTGCTCGACGATTGGGTCGCGCACCAAGTCCGCGAGACGCAGCGTGTAGCCATCGGGGCCGAGGTGACCTCCATAGGCGAGCCGGATTCCGGCCACGAGCAGGTAACGAGACAGATCGAGGAGGATCGCGTCCAAGTGGGCTGGACGAAGGCCGTACCGCCCAAGATCCTCGGCGCCCGACACCGACAGGGCCACTGTCAGGTTGCGACCGCGCAGGTCGTTGGCAAGAGCGTGGCGCTGCAGCGGCGTTTGGACGCGGACGCCCGTACGCTCGAGGACTTCGAGCTCCTCGGGACCCAGCGGCGGATCGGGGTAGAGGACCACTGGCTGGTCCTTCTCATTCCGGTGGTGAACGATCGTCACCAGCTCGGGGCCGGCCGGAAGGAGCACGTCGCCCTCTCGCCTGCGCTGCTTCAGGCTCTCTTCGGCGTAGGCGTGTCGGAGCACTTCGCGAAGCAGGAGGTCAACGACGCCCTGAGCGTCATGAGCCTTCCATCGGATGACCGGCGTGTTGCCGGAGTACGGAAATCGGCGCGTCTCCCTCTCTTGAACTGCGTCCACGATGACGACCGGTCGTTGATGGTGCTTTGCAAAGAGCACCTCCTTGCGGCACCAGGAACGCGACGAGTACGAGTCCGTCACGATTGCCAAGAGAGCGGTGTCCTTAACCCCCTTCTCGATCTCACGAGCGAACCGCGATCCCGTCGAGATGTCGCCGCTGTCGAACCATGTCTTCTCTGGCTGAGTCGCCGTGAGATGTGCGAGCAGCGTCTTCACGACGCGCGGTTCGTGATCGAGATCCATCTTCGTGTGGCTGAGGAAGATCGTGACCGGCGGCGCGTCCTCGTTGTCCGGTCTGGGCTGGAGCCGACGAATCAGTAGATGGACGAGCCGTCGCGCGATGAACTTGTGACGTTCCTCGACTCCGTCGATGGCCCACGCTCGGAGGAAGTTCGTGTCGTCGATCCGCTTGTCGATGGGCCAAGCGCTCTCGGTGAGCTGCACCGGCATGAAGCGGTGTCCAGCGGCCTCGGTGAGCGAGCGAAGCTTGGTTGCGTACTCGCCCCACGTGGTCCCGCTCTTCGTCGGCTTGCGCGCAGCAACGGCAAGTCGGTCGTCGGCCAGCAGCACCACGACGACGCGATCGGCCTCGCTTGCGACGGCGGGCTCAGGCGGCTCGCCGGAGCCTTCGTCAGGCGTGAAAGTCGTCGGGACTTGGAGCCCCGGCACGGCCGGGTCTGCGTTCAAGACCTCGTGCAAGTACTCCGCTGCGGCAGCCGCCTCCTTCGACGCGGGGTGGAACTCGAACTGGACGAGCAGCGGAAACTTGGTCGTCGTCATGCGCCGCCTCCAGGCGTCTCGATCTTGCCGCCTCGGATCTCGTCGTAGATGCGCTTCACGAGGAGCCGGAATGCGATGTCCTGGAACTGCGGGTCGTTGAGGTAGCGAGTGACGATCTCCTGGTTCTGGTCCATGCGGTCGACCATCAGTCCCTCGACCTTGCCCTTCATCGCGAGGGCGAAGTTGTCGAGCGGGTTGGCCTTCGCGCGCTGCACCACCTCGTCATCGAGCTTCGCGGCGGCGACAAACTGGTCGAACAGGATCTGATCGGCCTGGTTGAACTCGGTGCCGAAGCGCTCGTTCAGGACCTCGATGATCTCCGAGAGCTGCGCCTGGTCGTCTTTGGCCTTCTTGGTGCCGACCTCCGACGCGCCGTAGACCACGCCGGGCTCCGCGACGCGCAGGACGATCGATCCCTCCGACAGCTTGTCGAGGCGGTAGTACCGGAGCGCGACGTCGCCATCCAGGCGCAGCGGGTCCTTCTTTGGGTCCTGAGGTAGCTTCGTCTCGAAGAAGCGCGCGAACGTGTAGAGCTTCTCGAGGTCCGGGTCGGTGAACGGCATCACCTGCGAGAGGAACGCATAGAGCTTCACGAACGCACCGAGGGCGTTCTTGAACTCCTCGCGCGGCTTCTCGTCGAGCGCCTTGTACCGGTCGACACCCGGGTTCAAATGGCGGTTCATCTCGGCCTGGTCGTGAACCGTCTGCTTCTCACGCGGCGAGAAGAAGACCTTGCAGAAGGCTTCGACTTCCGACTTCCAGAAGACCTGTGCCTCTTCGAGCTTGTGCGCGAGGTCGTAGAGCTGCTGCGGATCGGCCGTATCGGCGACTGTGGTCGCCTCGTAGTAGGGCTGGAAGCTGCGCTGAATCTCCTCGGTGTCATTCACGAAGTCGAGGACGAAGGTGTCCGTCTTGCCGGGCGCGGTACGGTTCAGGCGCGAAAGCGTCTGCACCGCCTGCACGCCGGAGAGCCGCTTGTCGACGTACATCGTATGGAGCAACGGCTGGTCGAAGCCGGTCTGGTACTTGTTCGCGACGAGGAGGATCTGGAAGTCGTCGCCGTCGAACGCGCCGGGCAGCCCAGCCTCGGTGATGTGCTTGCCCGCCTTGTCCTTGTTCATCCCGGGCTCGGTGAACTCGAGATCCGTGTCCGGGTCCTTCACGGTACCCGAGAACGCGACGAGCACGCCGACGTCGCTGTAGCCCTTCTCCTTGAGGTACGCCTCGAACGACTGCTTGTAGCGGACGGCGTGCAAACGCGAGCTCGTGACGAGCATTGCCTTGGCGCGGCCACCAAGCTTGTGCCGAACCTTCGCGCGGAAGTGCTCGACCATCACCTCGGTTTTCTGCGCGACGTTGTGCGGGTGCAGGCTCATGAAGCGCGCGAGCTGCCGCGTCGCCTCCTTCTTCGGAACGCGCGGATCGTTCTCCGTCGCCTTCACCAGGCGATAGAACGCCTTGTAGGTCGTGTAGCTCTTGAGGACGTCGAGGATGAAGCCCTCCTCGATCGCTTGGCGCATCGAGTAGAGGTGGAACGGGCGCGGCTTTCCCTCGGCGTCGCGCTTGCCGAAGATCTCCAGCGTCTTCGCCTTCGGGGTCGCGGTGAAGGCGAAGTACGACAGGTTCTTCTGTCGCCCTCGTGAGGCCATCACCGCCGCGAGCACCTTCTCCTCCGAGTCGTCCTCGTCGCCCTCGGCGTCTTCCTTCTCGGCCTCCTCGAGCGAGGTAGCCGCCAGCACCTGCTTCATTTTCCGCGCGGACTCGCCGGTCTGGGAGCTGTGCGCTTCGTCGACGATGAGCGCGTAGCGCTTGCTCTTCGACTTGCCGATCTTGTCGACGATGACCGGGAACTTCTGCAGCGTCGTGATGATGATGGGCGTGCCGCCCTCGATCGCCTTGGCGAGCTGGTCGGAGTGCTCGTCGATCTTCGCGACGACGCCCTGCTTGTGCTCGAACTGGTAGATGTTGTCCTGGAGCTGCTTGTCCAGGACGCGGCGATCCGTGATGACGACCACCGAGTCGAACACGCGCTCGTCTTTGGCGTCGTGGAGGTTCGAGAGCCGATGCGCGAGCCACGCGATGCTGTTCGACTTGCCCGAACCCGCCGAGTGCTGAATCAGGTAGCTATGGCCCGCCCCATCGACGCGCGCGGCGGCCTCAAGCCGGCGCACTGCATCGAGCTGGTGATAGCGAGGAAAGACGACCTTCTCCTCTTCGACCTTCTTGCCGCCTCGGAGTTTCTCCTCCTTCGAGAGGTGGAGGAATCGCCCGACGATGTCGAGGAACGAGTCGCGCGCGAAGACCTCCTCCCAGAGGTAGGCGGTGCGGTAGCCGCTCGGGTGTTCCGGGTTGCCCGCGCCGCCATGGGCCCCGCGGTTGAACGGCAGGAAACTCGTGCCCTCCCCGCGTAGGAGCGTGGTCATGTACACGAGGTCGGGATCGACCGCGAAGTGGACGAGCGCGCCGCGCTTGAACTGGAAGAGGCGATGCCGAGGATCACGCGCCCGGTACTGCACGATGGCGTGCTGCACGGTCTGGTGTGTCAGTGGGTTCTTCAACTCGACGGTCGCGATCGGTAGGCCGTTCAGTGACAGCATCATGTCGACGGACTGGTCCTCGTCCTTGTCGCCGCTCACCGCGAACCGGACCTGCCGCGTCACCGCGAGGCGGTTCTCGGCGTACGCTGCGAGCACGTCAGGGTTCAGCCCGTGCGCGGGCTTGAAGGTGGCGAGCTGGATCGTCTTGCCGAAGAACTTGAAGCCGTGCCGGAGCACATCGAGGGTGCCGCGCGCGGCCTGCGACTTCGAGAGCGTGTCGAGCACGGCGGCCTCGAGTCCCGCGCCGTGCTGCGCGCGCAGATCGCTCCAGAGTGCCCCCTGCGTCGCTTCGACAAAGGCGAACAGCTCGCTCGGGACGAGTGCGCGCTCGCGATCGAACGCCGTAGGCGGGACCTTGCGCCAGGTACCGGTCGTCACGAGGTGATACTCGATCGCGTCCTCGAGCGCTCGCTCGGTGTGCTTGGCAGTCATGCGACTTCGGCCTCCACGTGGCGGCTGGTTGGACGGGCCGCCTTTGGTGTGGAACCGGCGTCGAGTTGCCCGGTGACTGCTGCCGCGATCAAGGCCTGCCTGTACTCACGGAGCTTCTCGACCATCGCTTCCGCCCGGTGGGCGAGACCATCGAGACGGCGGAGCTCTTCACGGACATGAGCCACGATGCGCTTCTGTTCGTCGAGCGGCGGGACCGTGGTCATGAAACGCGTGACGTCTGGCATGTAGATCGTGCGATGCACCGAGCCCTGCGTGAGCCGCGCGAACTCGGGCGTCATTGCTCGAAGAAGGTAGAGGAGATACTCGGGCAACAGCGTTGGCCCGCAGATCCAGTTCACGAAATCCTGCGTCGTCGCCATTGGCGCCTTGATGATCGCGGAGAAGCCTACTGAGGCAGTTCGTGAAAGGATGACCGTCCCGGCCGGAAGCAGACGCGCCGACGAATTGGCTAAACCAAGCTCGCTGATCTTCTCAGCCGTGGTGTCGAGGTACTCCGTCACGCCATCACGGAGCTTCCAGACGTCAGCCAGCGAAACCCAGGGGATCGTACATTCCTCGGGAATCCACCACTCCGGATGCTGTCGACTCGGTGTGTGTCCAGATTCCAGCCTCGCCACCTGACGGATGCGTGCGACCTTCCAGTGCGCGGGCACGTTGCCGATCCAGTCCACGCCAGAGGGCTTCGTCGGCGTGTTCGGGTCGAGTCCCTTTGTCACGGCATGCGTGATGAGCCCCTGGCGCTTCTCGGAGAGCAGCGTAATGAGCTGCTCCTGCTTCGCGATGAGGCGATCGACCCTGGGAAGACGTGCGCGAAGCTCCGCAACAATGCGCTCTTGCTCGTCGCGCGGTGGCACCGGGATCGCGAGCCGACGGATGTCCGGCATGTAGATCGTCTGATGCGTCGAGCCGGTCATCACGCGCGAGAACTCGTCTCGCATCGCGCGTAGGGCGTAGAGCAGGTACTCCGAGACCACGCGCTCGCCGGGCACCCAGTTCGCGAAGTCTTGGGTGGTTGCCATCGGTCGAGGCATGATGCCGGCGAAACCCACCGAGGCCGTGCGAGACAGAACAACCGTACCCGCCGGCAGGATGCGTGCCGCCGAGTGCGCGATGCCCATCGGGCTGATGCATTCGCTGGTCTCTCCGAGGTACTCCTGCACGCCCTCGCGGAGCTGCCACACGTCGGCGAGCGAGAACCACGGGATGGTGCATTCGGACGGCACCCAGTACTCGGGGTGTTGACGGCTGGGGGTGTGACCGGATTCGAGCTTCGCAACGAGGCAGATCTTGGCGACGTCCCAATCCGTCGGGATCTCTCCAGCCCACCCGAGCCCCGAAGGCTTCATCGCTCGAGACGCACTCACGCGAGCACCTCACTCAGTAGCCCCTGGATCTCCTTCTCGAGCGCGCGGATCTCGCCCTCAATCACCGAGAGCGGGCGCAGCGGCTTGTACTGGTAGAAGTGGCGCGAGATCGGGATCTCGTAGCCGACCTTCACCTTGCTCTCGTCGACGACGACGGCCTTGCCGTTCTGGATCTCGATGCCCGCGACCCACGCGTCCGGCACATGCGGCCGCACCTCGCGCTCAAAGTAGACGGCGATGTCCTCCTTGAGCGGCACGTTCTCGGTGTCGCGCATATCGCCGTCGGGTTCAGGGCGGCCCTTGCTATCCGTGCAGACCTCGGCGCTCACGTCGCGCTCGCCGAGCGCCGAGAGAATCGCCTTCCTCACTGGCGCCGGGATGATCACGCCTGCGCGCTTCAGCGCACCGGCGAGGTCCTCCTCGAACAGCTCGCGCTTCTTGTAGACCGTCTTCGGGTCGAGCCGGCCGAGCGCCGCGAGGATGGCTTCCTGCAGCTCGACACCCTCGGCGATCTCGTTGTCGCCGGCTGCGCCTTTCTTCTTCGACGTGGCCAGCGCGGCGAACGCCTTCGCGTCACGAAGGAGCGCGAGCCGGTCGGGTGTTGCCTGGAACGAGAGGCGCAGCGGCCGCTCCACCGTGATGCGGCGGTAGCCGAAGTCCTCGTTGTTGAAGACCCTGCTGATGGCGCTCTCGCGGAACTCGCCAAACGTCGTCGCGATGGTCGCGATGTGCTCGGGCGAAAGCTCGTTGCGCTTGTTGCCCAGCGACTTCTTCATCTTCTGGAAGAGGTCGACCGCGTTGATGAGCTGGACTTTGCCGCGCCGGTGCTTGGGTTTCTTGTTCGTCAGCACCCAGATGTAGGTCGCGATGCCCGTGTTGTAGAAGAGCTGGTCGGGTAGCGCGACGATGGCCTCGAGCCAGTCATTCTCGAGCACCCAGCGGCGGATCTCGCTCTCGCCCGAGCCCGCGTCGCCCGTGAACAGCGGTGAGCCGTTGAACACGATGCCGATGCGGCTACCTCCTTCGCCCGTCTTGCTGTCGACCGGCTTCATCTTGGCGATCATGTGCTGGAGGAAGAGCAGCGCGCCGTCGTTGATACGCGGCGTGCCTGCGCCGAACCGGCCTGCGAAGCCCTGCGTGTCGCGCTCGGCCTCGACGGTCTTCTGGACGTTCTTCCAGTCCACTCCGAATGGCGGGTTCGACAGCATGTAGTCGAAGCGTCTTCCCGCGTGGCCGTCCTGGTCGAAGGAGTTTCCGCGCACGATGTTCTCAGGGTTCTGCCCCTTGATGATCATGTCGCTCTTGCAGATCGCATACGACTCCGGGTTCAGCTCTTGGCCGAACACCTCGAGGCGCGCGTCGGTGTTGAGCTCGCGGAGGTACTCCTCGGCGACCGAGAGCATGCCGCCCGTCCCGCACGCCGGATCGAACAGTGTCCGCACGATGCCCGCGCGGCGCAGCGCCTGGTCGTCTTCGACGAAGAGCAGGTCGACCATCAGCCGGATGATCTCGCGCGGCGTGTAGTGGTCTCCGGCCTCCTCGTTCTTCTTCTCGTTGAACCGCCGGATCAGCTCCTCGAACACGCTGCCCATGACGTGGTTCGGGACGACGTCAGGGTGAAGGTCCACCTCGGAGAAGAGCCCGACGACCTGGTAGAGGAGGTTCGCGTCGTCGAGCCGCGTGATCTGCTCGTCGAACTTGAACTGCTCGAGGATGTCGCGCGCGTTCGCGGAGAACGCCTTCAAGTAGCCGCGCAGGTTCTGGGCGATGTGGTTCGGGTCGCCCTTCAGCTTTGCGAAGTTGAGCTTCGACGTGTTGTAGAACGGCACGCCCGTGATCTTGCGCAGGGCAACATCCACGGCGGGATCGCTCGCCTTCATGCCCTTGTCCTTTAGGGCATCGAGTCGCGCGAGCACCTTGTCCTTCGTAGGTCCGAGCACGCAGTCGAGACGCCGCGCGACCAGTAAGGGCAGGATGACCTTGTCGTACTCGTTCGGCTTGTACGCGCCGCGCATCCGCTCGGCGTTCTGCCAGAGGAAATCGGCGACCTCGCGAAAGTTCGCGAAGCGTTTGTTCGTGGTGTCGGCAACCGCAGCGCCGTTCATCTTGGCCATCAGGTCTTCCTCTTCTTCGTTTTCGGCCGGCGCTCGGCTTCGTGCTCTTCGTCGCCTGCGCCCCCAGCACGAACCCACTCGTCGACCTCAGAGAGCTTGAACTTCCAGAGACGGCCGATCTTGTGAGCCGGCAGGCCACGCCCCTCGATCCAGCGGTACACCGAGTCGCGCGCCACCCCGAGGTGCGCGGCAACGTCCTCGACCGAAACCCAGGGTTCGGATGTCGTCATCAGGTTGGCTCCGCTCGTCATGGCTCGCTCCTGCGCACGCGAGCAGCTTGCCCGAAGCGGACGAAGCCTACAAGAGCCGACGAGAGTCGTAGACTGCTGGACCAAGCCAGACGCTGCGGATAGGCCTGCCGGTGCCGGGGCGGCCGTCGTCAGCCCTTCGCTGGGCGATCCGCGAGCTTCGCCCACACGCCGCCCGCTGCTCGGCCCACGTCCCGGCGTGCGCTACAGCCCGGAGGGCCCGCTCGGCCATCGGCTCGGCGCCGTCGACCGCCTCCAGCGCCAAGACGGCTGCTTGGAGATCGGGCGCCAGGAGCAAGAGGTCGAGGAGCTGGGTGACCCTCGCCCGCGTGAGCCCCAGCTTCCGCGCCACGTCGGCCCTGTCGGCGATGGCGCCCCGGTCGATGGCGGCCTGCAGGTGGTGCGCGAGCGCGAGCTGCTGGGCGACCTTGGCGGGCCGGCGCACGGGCTCGGGCTTGGGGGGCGGCGGTGTCTCGACGAGCATGATGGCCCGGCTCTTGTGGCGGAAGAGCGGCCTCTCGATGACGCGGAACGCGTCGTCCTCGGCGTCCGTGTTCTTCCTCGCGCTCAGGTCGCTGCTCTCGGCGCCTCTCATGCGGCCTCCTTCGCGCTCGTGACGGCGTCGAAGTTCACGAGCTCGACGCGGCACATCCCGGTCTTCTCATCGACGCTGACCTTGGCGACGAGCGCGCGCAGCAGGCGCCCCTGGTTCTCGGGCGTCATCTCGCCCCAGACCTTCCCGAAGTTGCGGAGCGCAGAGGCGATCCACTCCCGCTGGCTCTCGACCAGCTCGAGGCGGAGGGCGTCGTCCTCCAGCGCGCGGAGCCGGCGTTCGGCGTCGTCGAGCCGGGCGGCCTCGGCGCGGAGCTTCGCTTCCACGAGCTCGCGGGCGCGGCCCTCGAGCCGCACCACCTCGTCGGTCAGCTTCGCGGTCGTCGCCGAGGCCTCGGCGATCTGCGTCGCCAGCGCTCGACGCACCTCGACGAAGGTCGCGCGCTCTTTCGCGACCCGCGCCGACAGCTTGGCCTCGATGCGTGTGGCGAGCGTGCCGTCAGTCGTCGCCTCCATGATTCGCTCGACGACGAAGTCTTCGAGGGCGCCCGCAGGGAGCGGCCTCCCGGTGCATCGGTCCGTGCCGAACTTGTCGCGGGTCGAGCACCTGTAGAATCTGTACGTCTTGCCGTTCTTCTTCGTGGTCGAGGCTGGGCACATCGCCTCGCCGCAGCGCCCGCAGCGCAGCAGCCCGCGGAGCACGTACTCGGGGTTCGTGCCGGTGACGCGCAGCTCCCGGCCTGCCGCCCCGAGAAGTCGCTGCGCCTGGCGGTAGGTGACGTCGTCGATCAGCCGAGGGTGCTCGCCGTCGTACAGCTCGTCGCCGTACATCATGCGCCCTGCGTAGAGTGGGCTCCGCAGGACGCGCGCGATGCCGTCCTTGGTCCAGAGCGGGCCGCCCTTGCGCCCGTGCTTCGAGGCGCGCGGCAGGAGCCCGCGTCGGTTCAGCTCGCGGGCAACGATCGCCATCTGGCGATGGGCGAGGAAGAGCGCGAAGGCCTCGCGCACGACGTGGGCCTCGGCGTCGTTGACGAGGAGCTTCTTGTCCTTCGCCGAGTAGCCGAAGGGCACCGGGCCGCCGGTCCACTTCCCCTTGCGGCGCGCACCGGCGATCTTGTCGCGCGTCCGCTCGCTGATCATCTCGCGCTCAAATTCCGCGAAGCTGGCGAGAAGATTCATCGTCAGCCGCCCCATCGCGTCGGCCGTCGAGAAGTTCTGCGTGATGGAGACGAACGACGCGCCCGCGGCGTTGAGGCGCTCCATCACCTTCACGAAGTCGAGGAGTGAACGCGAGAGACGGTCGACCTTGTAGACGACGATAACGTCGACCTTGCCGGCCTCGACGTCGGCCATGAGGCGCGTGAACGCAGGTCGGTCGATGTTCGCGCCCGTGAAGCCGCCGTCGTCGTAGCGCTCGTCGACGAGCGTCCAGCCCTGCTGCCGCTCGATATACGCCAGGCACGACTCGCGCTGGGCGTCGAGGGAGTTGAACTCCTGCTCGAGCCCCATCGTCGTCGACTTGCGCGTGTAGATCGCGCAGCGCTTCGTCTCCGGCGGCGACGCGCTCGCTCGCTGGCGCTGCTTGCTCATCGCGGCTCCTTCGACGGCGCTGGCGTGGGCTCGCCCTCGTCGGGCTTCTCGGCGTCGCGCTCGACGACGGCGAGCAGCCGCTCGAGATTCGTATTGAGCCGCGCCAGCTCCCGCACGAGCGACGGCATCGTCGACTCGTAGAAGCGGTGGCCCATCTGCGTGCGGAAGAACTCGCTCATGCTGCGGACTCCTCGCGCGCCGACTCGCCGCGCTTCTTGAGCCCGAAGAAGAGGAACCCGTTCCATCGCGTGCCGGCGATCTCCGTCGCGATCGCCGAGAGCGACTTGTACCGCCGCCCCTCGTACTCGAAGCCCTCCGCGCAGACCGTCACCTCGTAGGCCTTGCCGTCGAAAACGCGGCGCAGGACCGTGCCCGCGGGCGGAACGCGCGGGTCGCGCGGCTCGGTCGCCTGCACCACCTGCAGCGCCTCCGTCGGCGCGGCCGCGTCGCTCGACCCGTGGCCCTGGCTCTGACGCATGCGCCACCGCTCCGGCATCTGGTCGCCGAGCTGATGGATGCGCGCGAGAGCGCCCTGCGAGAGCCCTCCCTCTGCCAGTTCCTGGATGCGCCAGGCGAGGCGCTTCTTCAGGTAGTCCTTGTTCCGCGTGCGCGTCGGCTCGCCGTAGAGCTCGCGCCACTTCTCGGCGAGCTGGCCCACCGTCATCGACTCGAGCGCTGCGAGCTTGGTAGGGACGTCGTCGAGCTCGCGCATCGCGGTGCGGGCTCTGGCGGTCGCCTTGTTGTTCATCGTGCCTCCGTGGTTCGCGCGCGCACCGTGCTCGCGCATCGTCGGCATGACGGCTTCTTCCCCGGTAGAAGACAAGGCGAGAGCCGGAGAGAGCAGAGAGGTCACGACGTACCTCCGTGCGCGGCAGCGCGCCGGCTGCGCTGCTCCTTGCGCCACATGTCGAGGAGCGTCTCGGCGAGGACGTCAGCCGCCTCGTCGAGGCGTCGCTCGATCTCGCCGCTGCGCTTGTCGGCGCGCTCGGGGGCAGCAGCAGCTTCGCAGGGCCGCGTCTTCGGGGTCGTCGCTTCCACAGGTGGGAAACGCGGTCCGGCGCGACGAAACGGGACATGAGATCGTCACCGCCCCCCACGTCCCCATTGACCGGGGCGGCCCTGTTTAGTATTTAGGCAACAGAACATCGCGCCCCGCTTCCGGGGGGGCGCTCAGCGAGGAAACGTGAAGGAACGGTTTGGAGAACGCATTCGTCGCCTGAGGACCGAGCAGAAGCTCGGGCTCCGCGAGTTTGCCACGAAGGTCGGCATCTCGCCCACGTACCTGTCGCGCATCGAGACCTCGGAGGAGAAGGCACCGCCCGCGGAGGAGGTCATCCGCAAGATGGCCACCCAGCTCTCTGACAGCTTCGACGAGCTGATGACGCTCGCCGGGCGCGTGTCCGAGGAGTCGCTCAACGTCATCAAGGCCGACGCGGGGATGCCGGAGTTCCTGCGCACCGTCGGGGAGCGGAAGCTGTCGGCCGAAGACCTGATGAAGCTCCTTCCCAGCGAGCCGAAGAAGGGGAAGCGCTGATGACCTTCAAGGTTCCCTTCCGCTCCGACGCGCAGATCGAGAGCGCGGTTCAGGAGCTGCTGCGCCAGTACGCCAAGGCGAAGGGCGAGCCGCCGCGACCGCCGATCCCCGTCGACGCGATCGCCGAGAGCGTCCTCGGGCTCACGCTCGAGATGGGGGACCTGCGCAAGAAGCTCGGCAAGCCCGATGTGCTTGGTGCGACGTGGCTCGACGACGCGCTGGTCGTCATCGACTCGTCGCTCGAGGGGAACGAGGGCCGCTACTGCTTCACCCTCGGCCACGAGGTCGGCCACTGGCAGCTCCACCGCCCGCTCCGCGAGATGGACAAGGTCACGTTCCCGCTGTTCTCGCGCGAGCCCGGCGCCAAGGCGACGGCTGCCATCGTCTGCCGAGACGGGCAGCGCGATTCCGCTGAGATCCAGGCGGACAAGTTCGCGGCGCTGCTGCTCATGCCGGCGAGCGACGTGCGCGCGGCGGTGAAGCTGGTGACCGGCGAGCCGCTCGCCATCGACAACTTCACCGCCCGAAAGAAGGCCAGTGAGCGCATCGCCGAGCTGCGCGACTTCGCCGCAGAAGTCATCGCGAAGGGCGGGTTCACCAACGTCTCGAACCAGGCGATGCAGATCCGCCTCGAGGCGCTGAAGCTCGTGGTCGACGGCGCCCAAGGACGCCTCTTCTGAAGTGTGGGGGGGGAGCGGTCTCGTGCGCTCTCGATGTTCCCTGTTTTGGCAACGGTAAACGACCTGGAGAACGCATGGCAAACCGCGAATGGAACCCGAAGTCCTTCTTCCGACACCTCACCCCCGACGCCCTCGAGGTGCTCCTCGAGTGGGCCGCCGTGGAGCTCGCGCTGGACGGTGAGGGGCCGGTGGGAGAGCAGGTCTATCGCGGGTGGAAGGCACTCCCCGAGGCCGAGCGCGTCGCCATCGAGACGAAGCTCCTGCCCGTGAACGACCTCTGCGGGCCACACGCGCGCCCGTACCTCGAGCGGCTGGCGCAGCAGGTCTGGACCAACGGGCACGCCCAGCTCGTCGAGGACAGCCGCGCCTGGTCGGCGCAGGATCTCGCGGTGCGTCTCTTCGTCGCCGACGAAGGGCGCTTCCTCGAGGCGCACCAGGCCCACGCCCTCGACATGATGGAGCACCTGACCGAGTTCCACGGGCGCTACCCGGTGACGCTCAAGCCGACCGCCACCGCCAAGACGGCGATGAAGGCTGCGATGGCGAGCCACTTCCGCGAGACGGCGTTCGGTGCCCGCTGCCAGGTCGAGGACTTCGCCAACGACGAGAAGTTCGCGCTGTTCATCTTCCACGAGGACGAGGTCGCCCCGTTCGACCGCTTCAACGACAAGGGCGTCGTCGAGCCGGACTGGCAGCGCCCTGTCGTGCGGCTCGCGGCCGTGTTCCAGTTCGAGACCTCCACGCTGCTCGTTAAGGCACCGCGCGTCGCCGAGCGAGAGAAGCTGCGCGACCTGTTCGCCGAGCTCTTCATCGGCGACGCCGACTACTTCGAGGACACGACCAAGAGCCCGAAGTTCTGCTTCGACCCGCTGCGCGACGACGACTTCGACTTCCCCGTGCGCGGCTTCGACAAGATCGAGGACGTATCCATCGTGCGCGTCGTGGCCAAGCCCGCGAGCCGCGACGTGAAGCGCGTGACCGTCGAGATGAAGCCGGGCTTCACCGTGCTCGGCGTGCGCGGGCTGCTCGGGGAGCACGGCGTCGATCTGGCGAGCGATGCCATCCACGGCGTGCGGCTGCAGTTCGTCTTCGAGGGCAAGGGCCGCTCGAAGTACCGCACCGTCAGCCTGTTCAACCCGAACAACTCGAACCTCAACGACACGGAGCGCGACCGCGTCATCCGTCGCTACCTGAAGGAGTGGGGCATCGATGCCAGCGGACGACGTTCTCCCGTGGAAGCTGCTGCTCTCGAAGCTGCGGCGCAGTGACGACTCGCGGGTGAGCTACGACGAGGTGCTCCGCACCGGCTGGCAGCCGGAGGCGCTCGTCGTGCGCGAGCGCGTCCTCGAGTACGGCAAGGCCGACGACTACGAGCCGCCCGGATGCATCAACGGCTGCTTCCCGAACGTGAACTACGACCTCGGCGCCGCTGAGGGACTCGTGGCGGTCGCGTGCCCGGAGGAGCCGCCGTGCTGGCCGGGGTGGACAATGGTGCCGCGCACCGAGGTCGAGGCGCTGCGCTGCCGCGCGAAGGACGTGTTCGCCAAGCTCGCCGCGCTGAACCGGCTGTCGCCGCTCGCGACGAAGGTGCCGCCTCCATTCCTCGCCGTGGGCCAGGCGCGGCGGCGCGGAATGAACATCGCCGTCGTGTGGCTGCGCGCCCCGAAGCTCGGCTTCGAGCAGCTCTGTCGCGGGCTGCGCGCGGACCTCGGCGTCGACGGGCTTATCGTGCTGGTGGCGAAGAAGCCCCCGACCTCGCTCGCCGCCGCCGACAAGATCGTCGCCTTCGAGCTCGAACTCGACGCCCACGGGTACATGCCACTCGTGCCCGCCATCGAGGAGCTGACGCCCGACTACCGCGCGCGCGTCCTCGACGACCCGATGCTCGACCTCGACTTCGTCCACCTCCGCTTCGCGACAAAGCCGGGCGATCGCCACGTCATGGAGATCAACGGCCAGGACTTCGGCGGCTTCCGTAAGAGCGACCTGAAGTTCCTGCGCATGCTCTTGCTCGCGGCGGCGCGCAAGCACGGCAAGGACGACGGCTGGCTCGACAAGTCGCGGCTACGCGATGGAAGCGACAAGGACCCGGCGCTGAACGATCTGCGCGCCGATCTCGGCAAGTACGACCTGTACGGGCTCGGCGAAGAGGAGCGGAAGGCGCTCCTGCGCGTGCAGCGCGGCACGGGGCTCATCCGCCTCGGCGTGCCGCCGGAGAACATCGAGCTCGACGCCTCGCTCGCCGACCTCACCTTCGTGGCCACCACGACCACCACCAAGAAGGACGGCACCAAGACAAAGCCCACGAAGAAGCAGGAGGAGGGGCTGCATAACGCCGCCACCCTGCTCCGCGACTGCCGCCGCCTCGGCGCCCCTGGCGAGGTCGAGGACGCGAAGACGCCGGCGGCTACGAGTCGTCGTGGCCGTAGCGCCCCTTGAAGTTGTCGCGGAACCCGCCGCCGCTCCCCGGCTCGGGCGTCGGGAAGTCGTCGGCGGTGACGACCTTGGTCTTCTCGAAGTCGATCATGACGGCGCGGCGGCGACCGCTGTCGAAGGTGACGCGCTCGCTCTCGGCGGTGACGAAGCCGCCCTGCTTCTTGCTCTCGGCCACCAGCCGCCGGAGCTGCTTCAGGTCGACCATCTCGCCGTCGTAGTCGATGCGCTTGCAGTGCAGCCGGAAGGCGTCGTACGCGCTCTCGAGATGCAGGGCGAGCCGCCCCTCGTCGAACACGTAGTGGACCTTGTGCTTGAGCTCCCCCTGCACGGCCATCACGCCCAGCATCTCCAGGAAGTGGTCGAGGGCGTTCTTCACGCCGTGGTCGGTCTCCAGGACGTCGTCGAGCACGGCGTGGACGGCGGCTTCGACGCCGAGGTCGTCGGCCAACTCGCAGCCGCAGTGCTTGGCGAACTCCTCGAAGAGGTGGATGCCGAGGAGCATCGCCGTGAGGTTCTCGACGACGCGCACCGGCACCTTGCGGCCATCGAGCAGCGCCTTGGCCACGGCGCGGGCCACCTCGAGGTCAGCAGCGAAGTCTCGCCCGAGGCAGAACTGGATGTACCGGGGCGCGAACAGCAGCAGGTCCACGGAGCGCAGCTCGCGGTAGGAGTGGCGCGCTCCCGGCTTCTCGGCGAGCGTCGTCTTGTCGGGGTTGGAGGTGATGATGCGCTCGAGCAGCGCCGACTCCGTCGGCCGTGTCTCGCCTGCCACGCACACCGGCGCCTGGAGCTGGTAGCTCACGACCTTGAGGTCCGGGCGCCCGCGCTCCTCGACCTCGCCCCGGTAGAGGCGGCGCAGGTAGCGGTGCAGCGTGTTGAGCCGCTGGCGCTGCATGTCGTAGGGCTTGTACTCGTCGATGAAGACCGGCACCGAGCGGGTCGACGACAGCAGCTTCAGGAGCGCGAACTCGGTCTCCGTCGCGCTGTACGGCTCAGCGTCGCGGACACCGAAGAGCGGCCACATGATGTCGATGCACACGCTCGACTTGCCCGAGCCCTGCGTGCCCCAGACGAACAGTGAGGGGAAGGTGCCGACCTTCTCCATGAAGCGCGGCTTCATCGGTGTGGCGAAGAACCAGCCGAGGATGGGCAGGATGACCTCCGGCTTGTTCACGAGCGGCAGGTGCTGGAAGACGGTCGAGGCGACCTCGAGGAACGTGTCCTCGTCGCACTCCTTGTACTCGACGCGCTTGTCGAGCGAGCCGCCGCTCGGGACGTACATGACGGGTGAGGGGTTCATGAAGCCGTCCTTGCCGATGGCGCCGGCCGGGCCGAGCCAGACGTGGTGGTCGCCCTTCTTGTAGTCGCCGAGCATGTTCGAACCCGGTCGACGCGGAACGTCCCGCCGCGCGAGCACGCGGAGCAGTCCCTGGACGTTGTTGTCGCTGCCGGTCCACTGGAGGTCGGCCGACGGGAGCTGGCGGATGAGGTCGCGCTTGCTGTGGAACGACGACAGCGGGAAGCGCAGGTTCGGGACGCGCCCGCCCCGGTCGGTGTTCGCGTAGCCGAGGATCAACTCCCCGTCCTCGGTCTCCACGCGCGTCGTCGGCTCGATGGTGAACGACGAGATGACCTTCGACTCGCCGCGCGCGGTCATGCAGTAGTAGCAGGACGCGTCCTCGAAGATCGCGCCCTCCATGTCCTCGTCGCTGCTCTCGGGATCGCCGCCGTCACCCTCGTCGCGCGCCGGCGCGGTGGCCGCCTTGGCGACCGCCTTGCGCAGGTCCTTGGCCTTGAGCCCGAAGCGCTTCTCGACGGCGCCGAGGTACTTCGACTGCACCGACGGATCGCGGTGCGCGATGGCGTCGAGGATGGGCTTGAGCCGGTACTCCAGCTCGCGCGCAGGCGTCTCGGCGGGCACGGCCTCGATGGCCTTCTCGATGTCGAAGACGACGTCGTAGAGGTCGCAGCGAGCGGAGGGCTCGACGTTCACCTTGCAGAAGCCGATCTTCTGGAGCGAGTGGCACGGCGGGGCGATCGAGCCGTCGGCGCGCGCGGTGGCGAGCACCTTCTCGTGGGCCTTGGCGACGTAGCGCACGCCGTCGCGACCGCGCAGCTTGCCCAAGCCGCGGCGGTCGTACTCGAGGACCAGCTCGGTGATCTCATCGAGCCCGAGGCCCTTGTGCGCGAAGAAGCGCACCATGTCGAAGATGGCGACGCTGCGGTCCTCGGCGCCGTGGTCCCAGAGCCGCTGGATGGGGCCGCACATCTCGACCGGGTGCTGCCAGTCGTACTCGCCCTCCGGCGTGCGCCTCGCCTTCGTGGTGCCGGGCATCGCCACGTTGCCCACGATCGGCAGCGGGACGCGCGGGGCGATGACGGGCAGCGTCGGCTCGGGCTCGACGTCGAGGCGCGCGAGGAGCCTGTCGTCTTCGCGGCGGTCGAAGCCGGAGAGCGCAGCGCTCACGCGGTGCGGGCGGTCGCCCTTGCCGTCGCCCTTGTGGCTGACCGTGCCGATCACCTTGATGATGCGCGCGACGTCGTGGATCGAGTCGACGTGGACCGCGTCGGTCTCCGCACGCTCGCGCACCTTCGTCTCGAAGGCCTTGAGCCCAGCTTGGAGCCGCTCGCGGCGCTCGCCCTCGAGCGCCGTCGCCGGCAGCGCGAACCAGAGCTGCGCGCCGTTGCCGCTCATCATCAGGCGCGGGCGCACGAGCCCCTCGGCTTCGCACCACGCGATTGCCTCGGTCGCGGCGGCCATCGCGAGCGCGAGCTCGGCGTCGGTGCTGGCGGTGTC
>JALHPN010000033.1:49614-53399 GCA_022842465.1 Polyangiaceae bacterium
GCGCCGTTGCCGCTCATCATCAGGCGCGGGCGCACGAGCCCCTCGGCTTCGCACCACGCGATTGCCTCGGTCGCGGCGGCCATCGCGAGCGCGAGCTCGGCGTCGGTGCTGGCGGTGTCCTTCGGGCGCGCCGGGTCGAGGTCGATGACCGTCGCGGTGATGACCTCGATGTCCTTGCGACCGGCGCCGGTCTTGAGCGGACGCACGACGTTCGGAGCGGCGTCGAAGAGGCGGCGCGGGCGTGGCTGGATGCCGACGTAGACGTTGCCCGCCGCGTTCGTGCGCACGCACTCGCGGACAAACGCGTCCTCATCGTCGAAGAAGCCGATGCCGATGATGCCGCCAGCCGGGCGAATGACGCGCACCTCCGACACGCCGTGAGCGCCGTGGGCGAGCCAGCGCCAGGTGGCGCGGATGGTGCTCTCGTCGGGGGCAAGCGCGCTCATGCGGCTCCCTTGCGCGTGCCGAGCTTCGACGCGGGCACGCCCAGCACCTCGGCGTAGAGCTTCCGGCGCTCGAGGTGGTGGCGACGCAGGAGCGGAACCTTGCGGTCGACGAAGTCGAAGAGCGCGGCGTCGGTCTTCTCGGCGTGCGGTCGCATCAGGCGCCCCAGGCGCTGCACGGTGCGGCCCCGCGCGCGGCCCGGGTACGCGAGGAACACGCGCGAGAGGCGCGGCAGGTCGAGCCCCTCGTCGGCGAGGCTGGTGGCGACGATGACCGCCAGTTCCCCGTCGCGGGCGCGGTCCAGCAGCGCCTTGCGGACGGCGCGCTTGACCTCCCCGGTGAGCACCGCGGCTGAGATGCCCTCTGCTTCGATGGCGGCGGCGAGCGTGTGGCAGTGATCGATACGCCCGGAGAGCACGAGGCAGACGTGGCCGGTGCGGGCTTCGGAGACCACGTGCTCGACGATGAGCGCGTTGCGCGCCGGGTCGCTCGCGACGGCGGCGAGCATCGGCGCGTAGTCCTCCGCACCGGTGTAGAGGTACTGGAAGTCCGTCTCGATGCTGTGGATGTCGGGCACCGTGAGGACGCCCGCCGCGACCAGCTCGTCGTGCGTGACGGTGACGAGCGGCGCGCCCAGGAACAGGTCGAGCAGCGCGGTCAGCCCGTCCTCCCGATCCGGCGTCGCGGTGAGGCCGAGCCGGTACCGCGCGGGGCAGCGGTCAACCACCGAGTGGAACGTGCTGGCGGCAACGTGGTGGGCTTCGTCGAGGATGAGCAGTCCGAAGCCGCCGAGGAACGCCTCGAGCTTCGAGGCCTCCCAGCGCACGAGCGCCTGGATGACGGCGACGGTCACAGGCGCGGGGCGCTCCTCGCCATCGCCGATGAGCCCGGCCTCGATGCCCAACTTGTCCTTCAGCTCCCCGAGCCACTGCTCGGCCAGGTCGAGGGTGTGGACGAGGATGAGCGTTGGCGTGCGCAGCTTGGCGATCGCGCCCATCCCGACGCGCGTCTTGCCGCCACCGCACGGGATGACGACGGTGCCCTGCGTGACCTTCGCGAGCTTCTCGACCGCGCTCGACTGGTAGTCGCGGAGCCCGAGCGCGGGCACGTCGAGCTTCTCCTCGGGCAGCACGCGCGCGTCCTCGCAGGCGACGATGAGCCCATCCTGCGCGGCCGCGCGTCGCAGCACGTGGATGGCGCCGCGCGGGAGGCGCAGCTCGCCTGCGCGCTGCTCGACGAAGCACACCGTCTCGAGCTCCGCGCCGGGGTTCAGGCCGAGGCGCAGGCGATCGAGGAACGCGGGGTTCGGGAATGACAGCATCCGGCACAGGCGCTCGACGACCTTCGGCGGCACCTCGCGGGCGTCGAGGGTCAGGGCCGCGTCAACTCGCGCGCGCATAGGCGGCCTCCTCGAGGAAGCGAGAGATGTTCTCGACGCGCCGGGTGGTCAGCATCGGCGGCAGGCTCTTGAGGAACTTCTTCCCGTAGCCCTTCTCCGCGATGCGCTTGTCGAGGATGACCGCGACGCCCACGTCCGTCTTGCAGCGGATGAGGCGCCCCACGCCCTGGCGAAGCGCGATGATCGCGAGCGGCACGAGGTAGTTGTCGAAGGCGCGCGGGTCGCGCTCGCAGATGGCGTCGATGACCGGATCGTCCGGCGGCGGGAACGGCAGCTTGTCGATGACGAGTCCGGTGAGCGCCTCCCCCGCGACGTCGATGCCGGTCCAGAAGCTCTCGGTGCCAAGAAGGATCGAGCCGACGTCCTCCTTGAACAGCCGCGTCAGCTCGGCGCGCGGCAGGTCGCCCTGGCGCAGCACGCGGTGCTCGCGTCCATCCAGCCGCTCGTAGACGGCGTTCAGGTTCCGGTACGACGTGAAGAGGCCCAGCGTGCGGCCATCGCAGGCGTCGACCACGCGCTGAAAGATCTGGGCGGCCTCGTCGATGAAGTCGGCGTCGCGTGGGTCGGGCAGCCTCTCCGGGACGACGAGCAGCGCCTGGGATTCGAAGTCGAACGGCGTCTCGGCGACGACCTCGAGCGCTCCGTCCGGCACGCCCACCTCGCGACGCACGAAGTCGAAGGTGCCCGAGGTGGTGAGCGTCGCGCTCACGAGCGAGACCGAGGGGCAGCGGGAGAACAACTCAGCGCGCAGCAGCTCGCTCACGTCGATGGGCTTGGACCGGAGCTTGGTGCGCCCCTTGTTGTCGACGTCGAGCCAGTAGACGCAGGCGGGATTCGACTGCGAGAGCCCCTCGGACAGACGCGCCGCCGCGGTGGCGGCGTTCTTGGCCACGTTGCGCGCCGTGGCGCGCTCCTTCTTGTCCGCGAGCTCGTCCTCGGCGCGGGCTTTGGCGTGCGTCACGAGCTTGCCGAGCGCGCGCTGGAGGGCCGAGTCGTTGGCGAAGCCCGGCGCCTTGAGCCGCTTCTTGTACCGGGGCGAGCGAGCGAAGTCGGCGAGCGTCGCGAACAGGCGCTGCGCCTCCTGGCGAAGCTCCCCCGCGAGCTGCTTGTTCCCGAGGTCAGCCGCCGCCGAGGCGAGCCGCCCGAAGGTGTGCTCGGACAGCGTGAAGCCGAAGAACTCGCGGGCGATCTCTGCAGCCTCGTGCGCCTCGTCGAGCACGAGCAGGTCGAAGGCGGGCAGCACGAGGTCTTGCCCCGTTGCCTCGCGCACGGCGAGGTGCGCGAAGAGCATGTGGTAGTTCGTGACGACGATGTCTGCGCTCGCCGCGGTGGCCTTCGCACGCTCGGCGAAGCAGTCGTCCCGGAACGGGCAGCCGTCGCCCTTGCAGTCCTCGGAGCCGACCGAGAACTTCGACCAGACCTGCGCGTGCGGGATGAACGCGAGCTCCGAGACGTCGCCCGTCTTCGTGGCGTCGGCCCACGCGAGGACGTCATCGACCTGTCGCTGCTGGTCGTCGAAGTAGAGCCCAAGCAGCTCGCCGCGCGCCTCGCTCTCGGCCATGCGATCGAGACAGAGGTAGTTGTTGCGACCCTTGAGCAGCGCGAACGTGAACGGCCACGGCAGCACGCTCGCGAGCATCGGCAGGTCCTTCCCGACGAGCTGCTCCTGCAGCGCGATGTTGGCGGTCGCGATGACCACGCGCTCCTTATCATGGTGCGCGTGATGGATGGCTGGCACGCAGTACGCGACCGATTTGCCGGTTCCACACGGCCCTTCGCCGAGGGCGTGACGCCCGCCCGACATGGCCTCGTCGACCATGCGGGCGAGCGCCACTTGCCCCTCGCGCATTTCGTAGCCGGGGAACCGCGAGGCGAAGAGCCCGCCGTCCCCGAAGACCTCGGAGATGTAGTCCTTCATGGCTGGCTCCTCGCGGTTCGCTCA
>JALHPN010000034.1 GCA_022842465.1 Polyangiaceae bacterium
GCTCCCGAGCCTGGAGCAGCGCCGCCGGGTCCCGGGGACCGGCTCGTCGCGCGCGCGGCCACCGTGCCGCTCACGGTCACGTCGCCCGCCGCGACGACGACGAGCGGACGCTGGCCGCGGATCTCGAGCCTCCCGCTCACGTCGAACGCGGCCGCGCTGAGCACGGCGACGCTCCCGTCGATCCTGAGGTGGGGGCTCGCGGCCGCCGGAGCCCCGTCGACGCGGATCGTGCCGAGCGTCGTGTCGACGACGACCGTGGACGCCGCGGCGACGGAGAACGCAGGGGCGTTCAACGTGTAGGCCGTGGCCGAGACGTGCGTGGGCACGAAGGGGACCCCCGCATCCGGCCGATCGGCCTCGGCGTCGACCGCTCCGGCGTCCGCGCCGCCGTCGAGAGGCGCGTCGGACGTGGGGGCGGCATCGTCGTCCCGCGGGGGAAGGCTCGCCTCGACGCCTGCATCGAGCGAGGCCGTCGTCGAGAACGTCCCGACCACGTCGAGACCGCACGCGGCGAGGACGAGAGGCACGGTCAGGGCCGTACCGAGAACGAGCAACGCGCGCCGCCTCACGGAGTAGGATCTAGCATATGGCGCTCGTCCCGCCGCTCGACGCGACGCCGGAGGAGATCCGGCAGATGCTCGCGCCCCTCAGGTCGCGCGCCACGATCGCCCTCTTCGCGGCGGAGAACGCGTTCGCCGTCGGCGCCGTCATCCGCGTCGCCCACAGCTTCCTCTTCCGCGACGTCGTCATCGTGGGCTCGGAGCCGCATTACGAGAAGGCCTCGATGGGGATGGACAAGCTCGAGGTCGTCCGGCGGATCCCCGACGAGGCGGCGTTCCTCGCATGGCTCGGCGAGCGTCCGCTCTGGGCGGTCGAGAAGGACCACGCGACGACGAGCCTCTACGACGTGGCGTCGTTCCCGGACGACGTCGTCCTCCTCTTCGGCAGCGAGCGAGGCGGCATCCCTGACTCGCTCGTCTCGCGCGCCGCCGTCGTCGTCGGCATCCCGATCTACGGCGTGAATCACTCGCTCCCGCTCGCGGTCGCGGCGGGGATCGTCATGAGCGAGCACGCGCGGAGGCGCTTCCGCGGCGGCGCGGTGGTCTAGCTCAGCGGCGCGCGCGACGACGAAGCGCGGTGCCCACCGCGGCGAGGCCGAGGAGCATCGTCGCGAGGTCACCCGAGCGGCGCGCGGGGACGGGGGCAGCCGCGCATCCGCCGGCGTCGGCGCGACCGGCGCGAGCGGGCGACGGGGCCGTCTCGGACACCGACGTGCAGACGTCGCCGACGCAGTGGGTCTCCCCGACCTTCGGGAGCAGCGGCTGCTCCGTCCACGCCGGGACCTCGTACCCGCCGAGCAGAGCGGCCTCGAGCGCGGCCTTCACGATGAGGTCCGCGTGCATGTCGGTGCGCGTGTAGATCGCCGCGAGGCAGCGCTCGTCGGTCTGCGGTCCACGCGAGAGCGTGCCGAGGACGTAGGGCTTCCCCGCCGCGAACGAGCGTTGCTCGAACGCGCCGCCCCCGGAGTCCCCCGAGCAGACGAAGCCCTCCGTGACGAACTCCGCCTGGCTGTCGGCGAGATCTTCGAGCTCGCCCGTGCACGCCTGGTCCCTGCTGCCGGGGACGCAGAGGATCCCGATGTTCTCGCGCACCCGACGGAAGCCCGAGTCCTTCGCCGAGGGGTTCGTGAGTCCGTAGCCGAGCGCGGCGATCTGCCGGCCGATGAGGGTGCTCTCCGTCATGTCGAACTGGACGACGGGGACGGCGAGGCGCGCCTCGCTGGCGGGGATGTTCCCCTCGAGGAGGATGAGGGCGAGGTCGTTCCCGCAGAAGGAGGCGCCTTCGGGGACGAAGATCTTCCGCGCCGGGTAGAACTGCTCGGCCCGGTAGATGTTCGGCGAGGTCGTGACCTTGAGCGCGGAGGGCTCGAGGGGAGCCTTGAACGTCGTCTTGCAGGTGACCCACTGCTCGCCCTCGTCGGGGACCACGCAGTGACGAGCCGTGAGGACGAGGTTCGGAGCGAGGAGGGTCCCGGTGCAGACCGCGTTCGTGCCGCTGGTGATGCCGACGGCGAAATTGTTCGCGTTGTTCGTGTCGAGCTGGCCGCCTTCGACGTCCTGCTCGAGGCGCCCCTCGTTCTCGTCCTGCGGGCTCTGGCAGGCGACGACGGGCAGCGCGAGGACGGCGGCGAGGAGGAGGGGGAGTCGGCGCATCGTCGGGTTGCCTTCGGCCGGGGCCGCGGGGCAGATGTAGGTCTAACGGAAGGCCCGACCCCGGCTCATCTCAAGCGCGTCTCGGACCGAGTCCCTGCGGCCTCCGCTTCCGGGACACGGGCGATCCACGTCAGGCCTCGGGGCCCGCAGAGGCGCGCTAGGCTGGCGTCATGGCTCGTCATCCGGCTCGGGACGCGCGCGTCTTCCTCTTTCATGCGGGCGCGTACGACGTGGAGCGGATCCGGTCGATCGTCCGTGCGGCGATGGAGACGCTCGATCTCCGGCCCCACGGCCGCACGCTCGTGAAGCCGAACCTCGTCGCGGCGGGGGAGCTGTTCCGCCACGCGCATACGCGGCCAGAGCTCGTCGAGGGCGTCCTCCGCGCCCTCCAGGATCGCGATCGCGACGGTGCGATGACGGAGCTCGCGGTCGGCGAGCGCTCCGGGATCACGGTGCCGACCCGCTACGTCTACGAAGAGGCCGGCTTCGACGGCGTCTTCGCGCGCACGGGGGCTACGCGGATCTGCTTCGAGGAGGTGCCGCAGGTCGAGGTGCCGCTCACGCACGAGGGCCGCCTCCGCGACTACCTCTTCACGCCCGAGCCCGTCGCGAAGGCGGACTTCTTCGTCAACTGCCCCAAGTTCAAGGCGCACCCTTGGACGACCGTGACGTTCTCGATGAAGAACTACATCGGGATCCAGGACGACCGCCACCGCCTCATCGATCACGATCACGCGCTGAACCGGAAGGTGCGCGACCTCCAGTTCGTCGTCCAGCCGCAGCTCGTCGTCATCGACGCGATCATCGCGGGCGAAGGCAGGATGCTCACGCCGATCCCGCGCAACATGAACCTCGTCGTCGTCGGCAACAACCAGGTCGCCGTCGACGCCGTCTGCTGCCGGATCATCGGGCTCGATCCGCTCTTGGTCGAGCACATCCGCCTCGCGTACGAGAGCGGCTTCGGTCCCGTGGAGGCTTCGCGGATCCGCCTCGAGGGAGATGTCTCGCTCGAGGAGGCCCAGGCGCGCGCGAAGGGCTTCCAGGTCGGCCTCGTGAAGATCGACGCCTACTTCGAGGGCACGAACATCCGCGCGTATTCCGGCTCCGCGCCGGCGGGCGCCACGGAGGACTACTGCTGGGGCGGCTGCCCCGGCGTGATGGAGGAGGTCATCGAGGTGCTCCGCCTCTACGACGAGCACTGCGACAAGAAGCTCCCGAAGCTCCATCTCGTGTTCGGGCGCTACGAAGGGCAGCTCGACGTCGGCTACGGCGAGAAGGTCGTCTTCATGGGCGACTGCTGCGAGTGGAAGGGGAAGATAGGCGGGGAGCTGGTGCACATCACGAGCGCGTACAAGGATCGCTCGACGCTCGACCCGCACGAGGCCGTGCACAAGGACATCTACGTCCGTATGGCGAAGATGGCGGCCAAGCTCCGTGACCTGAAGAGGCGCCCGTGGGTCCGCCTCGAGGGCTGCCCGGTCAGCATCGGCGAGCTCGTGCTCATGCTCGCGGAGCTCGGGGGGATCCAGAACCCGTACTTCGACACGCGTCAGATCGTGGGCTTCAACCGCGCCTACCTCGCGTGGCGCGCGGCGACCGTCGCGCAACGTGCCCTCGGCAAGCCCTATCAGGTGAAGGGCCCGACGGAGCACGGCGCCGCGCGACCCGTCCTCGACACGAGCCGCGAGGGAGGCGAGTAGGTCCGTGCTCCGCGTCGGTGTCCTCGCGCACGCGCCGATCGGCGGGCGGTGCAAGCCGGGTCTCCTCGAAGCGTACGGCGCGGGTTGGGTCGCGGGGCTCTATGCGTCGATGCTGAGGGACACGCTCGACGGGCTCCAGGCGATCGACGCCGACGACTACGTCGTCTTCACGACGGCGGAGGAGGACGCGCTTTCGGTCCTCGCGCGCCACGTCCCCGCGCCGTGGCGGCTGGTCGACCTCGCCGAGCCGGCGCCGGCGGCGCGGCTGGAGCGGGCGCTGAGCTCGCTGCTCGGTGACGGCGGTCGCGCGCTCCTCGTCGTGAGCGACGCGCCGTCGTGCCCGACCGAGCCGCTCGCGGCGGCGCTCGCGAAGGACTGGGACGAGGGGGGGCTCGTCCTCGGACCGAGCGAGGACGGCGGCGTCTACGCGTTCGCGACCACGGCCCTCCTCCCGGAGATCTTCCGCGACGCGCCGTTCGGCACGCCGGCGCTCCTGCCCTTGATGCGTGCACGATGCATCGAGCTCGGCGTGAACGTGCGCGAATTGCCTACATGGTACGACGTCGATCGTCCGAGCGACGTCCTGCGATTGCAGGACGAGCTACGGCGCTTCCCCGAGCGCGCGCCGCGGACCGCGCAGTACTTCGTCACCGCTCGGTGACACGCGGATCGACGCGTCCCCTGGAGTGGGCGCATGTCGAGATCGACCTCCATGTGATCCACCGCGTGTGGGATACCGATCGCGGATCCGTCGAGAAAACTCGCCTGCGCACACCTCGAGCGCCGCGGACGACGAAGGGCACGGCGTTCGCTGAAGAGGTTCTCGCAATGCGAACGAACGAGCTGCTCTGGACGTCCCTCGCGATTCTGACCCTCGGCGCCGGCATGGCGATCGGTTGCTCCAGCGAGCAGCCCGCGCCTACGGAGGAGGAGGAAGAGGAAGAGCCCACGCTCCCCAAGAGCAACTCGTCCTCGAGCAGCTCGTCCGGCGGCGACACCACGCCGCCCGTCGACTACGACGCCGGCGCCTACGATCCGGACGCGAGCCTGGTCATGCCGCTCGCCGACGCCGGCCCTGGCGACCCCTCGCTCTGCGCGGGCGACTCGGTCCCCGAGGCGGAGAACAACGACTCGCCGGCGCTCGCGACGCTGATGCCCGGCCAGACGGGGTCGTTCTGCGGCAACATCGGCACCGCCGTCGACGTCGACCACGCGACCTTCACGCTCCCCGCGAACGTGCGCTCGATGGGCTACGGCGTCACCTTCTCGCGGCCCGGCGTCGACGCGACGCTCTCGGTGAACGGCCAGGTCTTCCGCCTGAACCAGCTCATCCCCGTCATCCCGAACGGCAAGTACACGCTCCGCGTGACCGGCCCGCAGGGGCTCAGCTACCGCTTCAAGCTCGCCGTCGGTCTCTGATCGTCACGACGCCGACGCGGCCGACGGGGTCGCCTCGGGCGAGCGCGCTTTCTCGTTCGCGGTGACGAGCAAGGCGAGGACGAGGAAGGCCGCGAGGGCCGCCGCCCAGATCCCGGCGACGATCCAGCGCGCGGTCGCGTCCTCGAGCGCAGGCGACGACCGGAGGGGCCGGGGGGTGCTCGCGACGCGAGCCGGCGGCGTCATCGACGTGCGCGGCGCCTTGACGGGCATCGGGAGCGGCGCGGGCACCGGTGTCGGCAGCGCCGCGAGGACGAGCGGGGTCGGCTCGGCGAGCGGCGTCGGGATCATGTCCGCGTCCAGGCCCACGAGGACGCGGCGCGTGCCCTTCAGCATCAGGGTCGGCTCCTCGTCGGGGCGACGCGCATCGGCCGGCACGACGAAATCGCGCGCGATGACCGTCGGCTGGCTGTCCGGCGCCTTCTCGAGATCGAGCAGCCCGTCGAGCGCGGCGAGCGCGGCGTCTCCCGCCGTGTCGGCCACGGGCGCCGGGAGCGAAGCCGAGAGGTGCGACACGGAAGAGGCTCGGTGGGGCGAGTACATCGACCGGACGATCGAGCAAAGCGAGTGCCTCGTGCTCGTGCTCGGTCGAGATCTCGAGGATCGGAGGGAAAAACGCTCCCGTTCGGCGGCCCGTGGCAACGCGAGCTGCCGTGTCGCGGTCGCCCACGCGCGCGCGCGGGCTTGCACGATCGCCACGCTCGGAAGCGCGCGTCGACGTCGTGCCGTGTAGGATCCCGCGGCCTTGAGACCGCGACTCCGACGCGCCGCGATGACGGCGATCCTCGCGCTCGCGTCGAGCTGCGGAGGAGCGCCGCGTGAGATCGCAGGTCCCGCGGGACGCGCCTCCCCCGCGACGGCGACGGACGCCGGCGTGGCGACGCGGAGCCCCGAGACTCCGGAGGAGCGCGCCGCGCGCGTCCACCGCGACGCGATCGTCGTCGATACGCACGACGACATCCCGAGCGTGATGCTCGGCAGCCGCGTCGACATCGGAGAGCGCCTCGCGCACGCGCACACGGACATCCCCCGCCTCCGAGCCGGCGGCGTGACGGCGCTCTTCTTCTCCGTCTACGTCGAGGGCGACCTCGCCGAGCACCCGACGCCCACCGGCGGCGGCGCACTCCGGCGCGCGATCGATCTGGTCGACCTCACGTATGCGACCGTCGAGCGCCACCCGCGGGACCTCCTCCTCGCGACGACCGCGGCGGACATAAGGCGCGCCAAGCGCGATGACAAGGTGGCCGTCCTCATGGGGGTCGAGGGCGGCCACGCGATCGAGAGCTCGCTCGGCGCCCTCCGCGTCCTCCACCGGCTCGGCTGTCGCTACATGACCCTCACCCACACGAACACGAACACGTGGGCGGACTCGGCGGGCGGCGGCTCCCCGGCGAAGGTCGTCCACCACGGACTCTCGCCGTTCGGGAAGGAGGTCGTCCGCGAGATGCAGCGGATCGGAATGCTCGTCGACGTGTCGCACGTGTCGGACGAGACGTTCTGGTCGGTCCTCGACGTCGCGAAGGCGCCGATCGTCGCGTCGCACTCTTCCGCGCGCGCGCTCGCCGACACGCCGCGGAACATGACCGACGACATGCTCCGCGCCGTCGGCAAGAACGGCGGCGTCGTGATGGTGAACTTCTGGTCGAGCTTCCTCTCCGACGAGCACCGGGAGGCCGCCCGACGCTTCTCCACCGCGCACGAGCGAGAGCTCGCGGAGATCCGCGCCCGGCACAAGGGCGACCCGCTCGCCTTTCGGAGGGCCGTCACCGAGCTCCGGGCGCGGTCCGCGCCGCTCCCGGTCGTACCCCTGGGGAAGCTCGTCGACCACCTCGAGCACGTCGCGCGGATCGCCGGCATGGACCACGTCGGCTTCGGGTCGGACTTCGACGGCGTCGACTCGCTTCCGGAAGGCATCGACGGGGTCGACGCCTTCCCGAAGATCACCGCGGAGCTCCTCCGCCGCGGGCGCTCCGAGGAGGACGTGAAGAAGATCCTCGGGGAGAACTTCCTCCGCGTCATGGAGGCGGCCGAGCGGTTCGCGGCCTCGACGAAGACGACCCTCTCCGGCGACGGCAATCCGCGCCGTATCGACGACCGGTGAGCACGCGGCTGTACTAGAGTCTCCCGCCGTGAACGGACGACACGTGGTGATCACGGGTGCGACGCGAGGGATCGGACGCGAGACGGCGCTCGCCCTCGCTCGCATGGGAGCATCGATCACGCTCGTCGTGCGCGACGGCGCGCGAGGCGAGGAGGTCGCGAAGGAGGTCGTCGCCGAAGGCGCGCCGAGCGCCGACGTGGAGGTCGCCGACTTCTCGTCCCTCCGCGCGGTGAAGGACGCGGGCGAACGCATCCTCGCCGCGCATCCGAAGATCGACGTGCTCGTCAACAACGCGGGGGCGATCAACACCGGGCGTCACGTCACGAAGGACGGCTACGAGACCACCTTCGCGGCGAACCACCTCGCGCCGTTCCTCCTCACGAAGCTCCTCCTCCCCGCGCTCGAGAAGGGGGAGAGGCCGCGCATCGTGAACGTCGCGTCCGACGCCCACCGGCGCGGGACGCTCCGCTTCGAGGATCTGATGGGGGAACGGCGGTTCGACGGCTGGGCCGCCTACTGCGCGTCGAAGCTCGCGAACGTGCTCTTCACCGCGGAGCTGGCGAAGCGCCTCGAAGGGACGGGCATCACGGCGAACTCCCTCCACCCCGGCGTCGTCGCCTCCGGGTTCGCGCAGAACAACGACGGCGGCGTCATCGCGCTCTTCTTCAAGGTCGCGTCACCGTTCCTCCTCACCGAGGCGAAGGGCGCCCGGACGAGCATCTACCTCGCGGCAGACGGCGAGGTCGAGGGCGTCACGGGCAAGTACTTCGCCAAGTGCAAGGCGAGGACGCCGTCACGGGAGGCGCGCGACCCGCGCGTCGCGAAGCGGCTCTGGGACGTGAGCGAGGAGCTCGTCGCGAAGGCGCTCGCGTAGCCGTGCGCTACGAGGGGAAGATGTATCGGCCGCCCTCGGAGGCCGACGCGTACATCCTGCAGGCCACGGTGGGGTGCAGCTGGAACCACTGCACCTACTGCGACATGTACCGGGAGAAGAGCTTCCGCGTCCGAGAGCTCCCGGAGGTGCTCGCCGACGTCGAGGAGGCGGGGCGTCGCTTCGGACGGGACGTCGAGAAGGTGTTCGTCGCGGACGGCGACGCGCTCGTCATGCCGACCGACCACTGGCTCGCGATCCTGCGGGAGGTCCGCGCCGCGTTCCCCCACGTGAGGCGCGTGTCGTCGTACGCGATGGCGAGGAACGTGCTGGAGAAGAGCGACGACGATCTGCGCGCGCTCCGCGCGGCGGGTCTCACGATGCTCTACATCGGCCCCGAGTCGGGGGACGACGTGACGCTGAAGCGGATCGCGAAGGGCGACGACGCGGCCGCGCATGTCGAGGCGGCGAAGCGGGCGCACGCGGCCGGGATGCTCCTGAGCGTCATCACCCTCCTCGGGATCGCGAGCGACCGCGCGGAGGAGCACGCGCGCGCGACGGCCGAGCTCGTGACGCGGATGGACCCCGCGTTCGTCTCGGCGCTGACGGTGACGGTGGTGCCCGGCACGCCGCTGGCGACCCTCGCCAAGCGCGGCCGCTTCGAGGTGCCGCCCGTGCCCGCCCTCCTCGAGGAGCTCCGGACCATCGTGCGCGAGGCGCGCCCCACGGACGCGGTCTTCCGCACGAACCACGCGAGCAACTGGCTCCCGCTCGGCGGCCGCCTCCCGGCGGACCGGGAGAGGATCGTGGCCGTGATCGACCGCGCGCTCGCGGGGGAGGTCCCGCTGCGGTCTCCCGGCTCGCGCGGGCTCTGACCCGCGTCACCCCGCTGACGGCCCCCTCCCCTCCCCCGCCCACCACGGCGATGACGCGGGGGCGTCAACGCGATGACTCCGCCTTCCCAGGAAAACACGGCGTTTTCGCCGCGTCCCCCGAGGCACGGAACATGAACCAGTCCTGTCCGACCTGCTCATGGCCCCTGCTCTCGAACGGAGGACCTGCTCGATGCCGTCATGCTGGCGACTCGGACTGCGCCCGGGCGCGGCCGCCGCCTTCGCGCTCACGCTCTCGCTCGTGACCGCGAAGGCCTCGGCCGACCCCGAGACCGCCGCGCCGTCGAACGAAACCGCTGCCTACTGCGCCCGCGTGCGCGCCCGCGCCGCCTCGGAAGCCTCGCTCCTCCTCGCCCCCAAGGTGCGCGCGGAGGCCATCAAGCTGCCGCCCTCGCTCCAGCGCTCGGGTCGCGTCGACCCCACCCTCGGGGGCGGCGAGTACCAGGCGCGCGCCGGGCTCGTCGTCTCGCCGGTCCACATGTGGAAGGGACTGAAAGTCCTCGACGTCGCCGACGCGGACTGCGCGCAGTTCGAGGCAGGGGCGCGCGCCCGCGATCTCGTCGACGGCGCCGTCGACGCCGCTCGCCTGTCCGCGCTGAGGAAGCAGAGGACCTTCCTCGAGGGCAAGCGCCCCGCCGTCGAGGCCGTCGCCACCAAGGTCGAGGAGCGCTTCCTCGCCCGCACGGCGACGATGATGGACGCCGACGACGTCCGCGCGATGGTCGATCGGCTCACGCGCCAGGAGCTCCAGGTGTCGGGCGAGATCGCCCGGATCGAGGCGACCGCGCCGCCGCCGGTCACCGGCAAGGTCAGAGACCTCCGCGCGAACGTCGGCGCCACGTCGCGCCGCTTCGAGGAGAAGGCCGCGAGCGCCCGCAAGCTCGACGCATGGGACCTCTCGGTCACTGCCGGCGTCGTGCCCCCCGTCTTCGATCAGACCACCACCGACGTCTACGGCGTAGTCGCGCTCTCGTGGAGCTTCGGCGGCCCGTTCCAGGGCGCGGCCGAGGACCGGTACGTCGCGGCGCGCGCCGAGGAGGCGAAGACCTCGCGCGCGTCGGCCGTCCGCCGGCTCGACGCGCTGGCGAAGACGGCGCGCGCCGCGAAGAAGCAGGCCGAAGGCGAGCTCGCCCTCGTCGACCGCCGCATCGCGGCCGTCGCCGCGAACCGCAGAGCAGTGGAGCAGTCCGACGCCTCTCAAGCGCTCCGGCAGGCCTCCGTCATGGACATCGAGATCGTCAGCCTGGAGTCCGAGCGCGTGTTCCTTTTGGAGCTCGTTCGCGAGCTCGCGTCACTGGAGGAAAACTGAGATGACCGCGTCCGAGATCCGAAGCGAAGGGCCCGTGAAGCACGTGAAGACGCGCCTCTTCTCCGTCGTGGCGCTCGCGATGACCGCGTGCGCGGTCGGCTTCGTCGGGGACTCCGTCTACCGCATCGCGACCGACTCCTTCGTCGCGCCGATCGTCCTCACACCGGACAGCGACCTCGTCATCCAGAGCAAGCTCGCCCTCGGGCAGCTCCTCGCCGAACGGCTGAAGCTCCAGACGCGACGCGATCAGAACGACACCACCATCGCCGCCTCGGACGAGGCCATCGGCGAGCTCCGTGCGCTCCGCCGCGAGAGCGAGAAGGCGCTCGACTGGTCGAAGGCGATGGCAGGCAAGCAAGTCCGGACGGGCTCGCTCGACCTGCGCGCCCTCGATCGCCAGAGGGCGATGACGAACGATCTCATCACCCGGCAGCGCGAGCGCCTCGATTCGATGAAGAAGGACGTCGACGCCGGCCTCGTCGCGAAGGCGGAGTACGAGCGCGAGGTGCAGTCGCTCTCGCAGCTCGAGCTCGGCCTCCTCGATCGCGAGCGCGCCCGCTTCGCGAGCGAGCTGCAGACCGCCCAGGCGACCCTCGCGCAGACGGCGCTCCGCGGCGCTCCCGGCGACATGGCGACGCCGGAGATGGTGATGCATCGCGATCAGATCGTGCGGATCGGCTGCGACATCCTCAAGCTCGAGGCGGAGAAGCGCGCCGCGATCGCCGAGCGCGGCCACCTCGACGAGGAGCTCGAGAAGCTCGACACGCTCGTCGCGCAGCTGAAGGGTCGCCCCGTCTTCCGCGCGACGGAGGCGGAGACGAACGTCGCCTTCATCCCCTACACCCAGATCGACGGCGCCGTGCGCGGCGCGCCCGTGCTCGACTGCGTGTGGGGAGTCGTCGCGTGCAAGAAGGTCGGCAAGCTCGCAGAGCTGCTCCCCGGGGAGGTGGTCGTCCCCGATCCGTGGGGGACGCCGACGCGCGGCCAGTACGCGATCCTCGACCTGTCCGATCCCCACGCCGCGCAGTCCCGCCTCCTCCGCCTCCGTCCGAGCGGCGCGGTACCGACGCGCGCGCCCGTGCAGGAACCCCGCCCCCACACGCTCGCCGAGCGCTGAAGAGATGCTGACCTGGACGCTGAAGGACCTCGCGAGCTTCTCGATCTCGACCCCCATCGGGCTGCTGGCCTTCGGCCTCTGCCTGATGTTCTTCGACTACTTCTTCCTCCTGCCGCGCTACTTCCTCCTCCGCGCCTGGAAGGGTCCGGTTCTGCCGAGCGCCGAGCGTCTGCCGTCGGGCCTGCTGGTCATTCCGTCGCTCCTCCGCGCGCGTGACGAGCTCGACGCGATCCAGGCCACGATCTCGAACGTCGTCGAGAACCGCTATCCGGGGAAGCTCTTCGTCGTGGCGAGCATCGACGGCTACGGCGAGGCGCCAGCCCTCTACGAGGAGCTCTGCGCGTGGATCGCCGCGAAGCGGACGACGGTCGACGGGGGCGTCTGCCTCTACGTCACGGGCACGCCGAAGCGCCGCGGCAAACCGCTGGCGATCGAGCACGGCGTCTCCTTCGTGAAGGAGCTCGTCCGGAGGGGGGACCACGACTCCTTCCCGGAGATCTACTTCAGCACCGACGCGGACGCCGACCTCGGCCCGCACGCGCTCGAGCACATCGCACGGCGCCTCTGCGCGAAGAACCCGATCACGGGGAGCCCGGGCCGCGCCGTCGCCGGGAACCTCTACGTCCGCGGCAACGCGTACTGGCAGGGATGGCGGAGGTACTTCACGGTCGAGGGACAGCTCGCGATCCAGGTCGCGCGCGAGTACCTGGTCACGAACATCGGTCGCCACAACAAGCGGCCCTTCCCGCTCTCCGGCACGACAGGTGTCCTCTACTGCATGTGGACCGAGATCTTCCTCGAAGGTCCGCGCTTCATGGGCTTCATGCGGACGCTCCGCACCGTCGACTGGCTCAAGTGGTGGCTCGGGTTCGCGCCGCCGAAGTACTCGGAGAGCGACGCGAAGCCGATCCCCGAGCTCCTCGCCGGCGACACGGACGACACCGTGAGCGCGTTCCTCGCCATCATCGCGCGCTGGGAGAACGGCCGCTTCACGCTCGACGCGCCGCGCACGCCGCTCCACGCGCTCTACTACATGCTCCGCTCGTTCCTCGTGGATCGCGCGCTGCGCTACGAGCCCGAAGCGCGCGTCTACACGTCGTCACCGACCACGCTGAAGACGCTCTGGAAGCAGCGCGTCCGGTGGAACACGGCGCGGATCGAGGTGGCGGGCCGCTTCGCGCCCTCGTTCCTCTACCACTGGGACCTCGGCGCCTGCGCGCTCGGCGTCGTCGCCCTGATGATGAAGTACGTCTTCTTCGGGCTCTTCTACTACGTGCAGGTCCCGCTCGCGATGTTCCAGGGCTCGATCGTCCAGCGCGTCGCCTACTCCTTCGCTCTGCAGCTCTCGGTCTACGCCGTGTGGACCTTCTGCGCGCTCCTCATGAACGGCGAGGTCCGGAAGAACGGGCGGCTCCTCCTCGCGCTCCCGTGCGCGCCGGCCTACACGCTCGTCTTCAGCTTCTGGACGACGTTCACGGGCGTCATCAACGACGTCTTCCTCTTCGGCAACGTCACGAAGTTCGCCCCGGAGACGACGCTCATCCGCGGCGGCTCGAAGCGCGTCGCGATACTCGCGCGCGTCCGCCGCGTCCTCGTCCTCACCCTTCGCTCCGCGATCTGGGGGGACGTCCCGTTCGGCGCCTTCTGGTTCGGCTGGAGCGAGACCGTCTACACCCCGAGCGGGTTCCACGGGTGGACGAGCGGCAAGCGCCCTTCCCTCCTCGCGCGGCTCCGCTACGGCACGCCGACGTCGCCGCGCCACGAGGCGGCGCTGCCGGACGCGACGGAGGCGCACGTCGCGAAGCCGAGGCTCGTCGTGCTCCGCGGCGGCGGCGGCGGCGGCGGCGCGGGCGAGGTGGACGTCGTCCCGCCGAGCCGCCGCGCCGCGTGACGACCTCATCGACGTGGCGGAGGGATCCCCGTCGAGAAGGGCGCCACCGGGAGCGTGGGGGGCGGATCTCGCGCGGGGGCGAGCGTTCGGATCGGGACGAGCTCCATGTCGAGCTCCGCGTTGTCCGCACGGAGCCCGATCGGCCCGTCGAGCGAGAGCGCCGCGGGAGGGAGCTCGCCTTCCCAGATCGTGAGCTCGTCCATCATCACGAGGAGGCGCCCCTCCGCCACCGACGCCCGGAGCACGTGACGCTCGCCGATCGCGAGCGTCGGCATGGGCGCCGTGAACGACGGCGCGATGTTGACGTATCCCGCGGCCCCGCACTCCTCGTGCGTGCGCCTGCCGGGGTTCCGCTTCACGCTCACGGCGAGCCGCTGCTCCCCGTCGAAGCGCCACATCACGTAGAGGAGGTTGCACGAGTCCTCCGCGCGCAGCTTGAGCCCGACCTGCGAGCGAACCTCGCCGTTCGCGAGCCTCGTCGTCTCACGCGCTCTCCCCATGTACGTGAACCTCAGCTCCGCGGCGTCACCGACGGTGTGCGGCGCGACCGCACGCATCGCGCCGCTCGACGTCGTGAGGTAGGCCTTCGCCTTCTCCTCGACGACCCCCGACGTCACGTCGAGCTGCGCGAGGGTGACGGCTTGACCGTCGTGAGGTGGAGGAATCTCGGAGCGGGTCTGAACCGCACATGCCGGCATGAGCGTGGCGGCCGCGATCGCGATCGCCGCGGGCGGCGGGACGGATCGCCGCGACGAGGGCGGCCCGGAGCCACGGCTCGGCGGCGGCAGGAGCGACGGGCGCCGCGACGAGGGCGGCGACGACATGCGCACCGTGTCGGGAGCGCGCTCGCTGTCGGGTGGCTCCGAGAAGCGCACGGTGTCCGGCGGCAGGCTCGGCGGCGGCAGATCGGGCATCGAACCTCTCTCCCGCCCCGAGGACGGTCGTCCGCGCGAATCCTTCAGCCCTCTCCCTGCGAAATCGTCTACGCGAGAACGCCGCTTCTCTGCCGCCGCGCAGCCGACCGTTGACGACGGAGGAGGACCCTCGCGGTTTCGGGTCCTGCTCCGCGCGGCGCCCGGGTTGCACCTCCTCGGTGCAGATGTCCCTCCGTACGCTCCTCGCCTCCGCCGCGCTCGCTCTCGTCACGGCCACCGCCACCGGTTGTTCGCAGCCGGTGACGGAGCCGACCCTGGTGACGGCCCTCCCGTCCGACGGGTACCTCAGCTTCCGCGCCCATCACCCCCACGCCGACGGCCAGCCCGGCGTCCTCGTCGAGCTCCGAGAGGCGGAGCCCGGCGCGTACGTCCTCCTCTACTCTCCGATCCCTCCCCGCGACGTGGGGTGGTTCGAGCTGGACCCCGACGCCTTCGAGGGATGCACGGCGCGTGAGCGCAAGACGGGGGTGTCGGTGCTCGCGTGCGCGCTCCCGCACGGTCGCGGGGAGGTCGTCGACATCGCGATCGTCGAAGGGCCGCCGCTGGTCGCCGCGCGGGACGCCACGGCGACCGTCTCCCGTCCTCTCGGGACGCGCGCGATCCTCCGCCATGCCGACTGCGTGACGGATGCCTGCTTCGCGAGGGCGGCGGGCCTCCCCACGATGGCGGCCGGGGCGTCGTGGCAGCGCTCGAACGAGACGAGCGCGACGGATCCGAAGCTCGCGTGGACCGGGTACTACGCGCTCCTCCGCGTCGCGCCGGACGGCCGCGCGGTGGACGTCGTCATCGACGGCCTCTCGCTCGAGGACGAAGGCGACGCGAACGACATGTCGATCGAGCGCCTCTGACTCCGACGCGAGGCGCGAGGGCCGCTTCGTCTCCGAAGCGCCCTCGCGCCCGCCCGTCACTCCGCCGCGAAAGCGCAGGCCGCCTTGGCGCCGACCGTCGGCTCGGACTGGACCGTGTCCTCGTAGTAGACGCGCGAGAAGGCGGAGCTCCAGCACTCCGTGGCCGTCACGCTCTGCGGGAGATCGCCGTTCGACATCGTGACGTCGGCGCGGCCCGCGCCGCTCGCGTCCCAGCGGCTCGCGAGGGTCACGTCCTCCTGCGCGGTCGCGCCGTCGCCGTCGACGTCTCCCTTGCCGGTGATGTCGACCTTGCCGGCGCCGGCTTCATCGCGAGTGACCGTGATGTCCCACGACGCCTCGGCGCCGGTGCGGAGCGCGACGCCGATCGCGGTAGGGAAGGTCGCGAGGCTGTAGGTCACCTTCGCCGACCCCTCCTCTGCGCCGCGCGACGGCTCGAGCGCGCGGTACGCGTCGCCGTCGACCTCGAAGGAGCCCGTGCGGTGCGACGGGTGCTCGCTGCCGAAGCCCTTCCCGCGGAGCACGGCGACGAAATCTCCTCCGGCCTTCTTCCGTCCTTCGAGCGCGTAGTCGTACTCGCCCGTCGCGTTCTCGACCACGACGAAGCGCCACTCGTTCGGGTCGAGCGCGCTCGAGGAGCCGGGGCCCCACACCGCGCGCTTCGACTCGACGGTCGTGGGCTGGGTCGACGCGAGCGCCCACACGGACGAGAGGATCCCGCTCGTCACGCCGTCGACCTCGCGCGTGAGGTCGCGCGTGAAGGAGTAGAACTTCGCCTCCGACGACGCCATAGCGCCGCCGCCCGGCGAGAGGATCCGGAGCCCTCGCGTGCTCACCGCTGCGCCGCTCCCTGCGGGGACGCGGAGCGCGACGTCATCGCTCTTCGGGACGGCCTCACGGAACCGAGCGCCTTCGTCCGGGGCCGCCGTGCACGCGACGAGACCTGCCCCTGCGAGCGCCGTGAAGAACGGCGCCGCCTTGCTCCACATCGACATGGCTTTCCCTCTCCTTGCGCGGGCTCCTCGACCGGGCCTCGCGTGAGGGGGACGGACAGCAAGGCACGCGCCGCGACGGCTGGCGCTGGAACCTCGCGAGATTCCAGCGGCGCGCCGTCACCGTCGTGAACCGCAGCACCTCGTCCGAGGACTCGCGTTCACAGATCGAAGGGGAGCGGGAGCCCGGCGAGGTCGGCGGCGCCTGCCTTCTGCACACACCCTGCATCCTGCACGCACGCCTTCGGCCCGTCGACGATCCCCTCAACGCAGGCCTGGATCTGCTCGACCTTGCCGAGGAGGCACTGTCCGCAGGCGAAGCTCGGGACCTTGCCGGCGCAGAGGGTCGTCGCGCACGCCGAGCGGCACGCGGCGTTCGCGTCGCAGGTGCAGGTCGTCTGATCGACGGGCGGCATGTCCGCCACGCAGCACTGGACGCAGGAGAGCGCGTCGGCGCTCGCGGCGCACTGCTCGGCGAGCGGCTTCGCCGCAGGCGGCGTCGCCGCGGGCGGCGCTCCGGTCGACGCTGCGGGCGGCGTGCCGGTCGCGCCCTCCGGAGACGTCTCCCCGCCCTTCGGGATCGACGGCTCCGTCGCGCTCTCGTCGGCGTCGGGCGGGGGTACGTCGCCGCTCGCGCCGCTGCATGCGACGAGGACGACCGCACCGAACGAACCGAAGAGCATCGAGACACGCGACGTGTGCGCCATGCCCCTCTCGGTGCAGGCCCCATACCGTCGCAGCGCGAACCCGGATCACCCCATTTCAGCGCGCGATCGTGGGTCCGACGTGTCTCGTGCGCAGTTCACGCCGTGGATCGAGCCCGCGTCACGCGGTCACCTGGCGAGCTGTTGCTCGAGGAGCTCCTCGAGGATCTCGCGCTGGGTCTTCGTCGCCGGATCGGGAGCGGCCTTCGCCGGCGGCGCCGCGGCCTTCGGCTGGACGCGCGGCGCGACCTTCGCCGCGGGCGCCGGCTCCACCTTCACCTGCACCTGCGCGACGACGACCGGGGGCGCCGGTGTGCTCGGGAGCTCGAAGTCGGACTCGGGAACGCTCACGACGATCGGCGGCGGGGCGACGGGCTCTGCCGCGACGGGCGCGATCTCCTCCGCGACGACGGGCGCGAGCAGGGCGGTCGCGCTCCTCGGCGAGACGTTCGCCTCCTCGGAGGCGAGCGCGAGGAGCACGGCGGCGAAGCCCGAGAGGATCGCGAGGGAGCCGATCCCGAGCGCCGCGATCATGCCGCGGTCGCCACGGGCGCGCGACGAGGGCTCGCGCGACGTGGATCGCTCGGGCGGCACGGACCAGCTCCCGCCCGTCTCCGACCACGACGGCGAGGACGCGCGCGGCGGCGGGGGCACGTACGACGGCGCCGGGGCCAGGATGAGCGTCCCGTGGTCGGCGTAGACCTCGCCGGGTCGCACCGAGCGGGGAGCATTCGGCCAGACGTCGTCGCTCGCCTCGTAGCCGGTCCAGGACGTGGGGTGCATCTACGGCGGAAAATTGCAGCCGGAGTGCCATTCGTGATCACGAATTGGGATCGAAGGATCTCGGCGGCTTGCGCGTACCACGCGCCGCGCGGCCTGGGGCCCCTGGATCAGGACGTCACCAGCGCCTACGCACCAGCCCCGTGTAGGTGCAGAGGACGCGAAGCCCGTCGCTCGCGCGACGTCCGCCGGGGGGCGGCGTGAAGGCGGCCGCGCGAGCCGCCGGCCCAGGAGGTGCGCCATCGGCGTAGACGCGGAGCACCGGAGAGCCGTGGACGACGGCGCGCTGCGCGTCCGACACCTCGAGGTGGGCAGCCCACGTGCTCGAGTACGTGGGGAACATGAGGTTCGTCCGGTCGGGACAGGCCTCCGCCGTCGCGGGATCGGCGCCCGAGAGCGACGGGCAGCGTGGCGTGTCGGCGAGGGGATCGGCGTGCTCGCCGTCGAGCTCGCTCGTGTGGCCAAGCCCGAGGAAGTGCCCGGCCTCGTGGAGGAGGACGAGCCCGTCGAGGACGGGCTCCGTCGCGCCCACGACGAGGACGACCGCGCTCATCGCGGTCCCGCTCAGGACCGCCGCACCGGGCACCCCCGGCGCGGCGCCCCAGGCCGAGGCGCCGAGGCCGATCATGACGTCGTTCGCGAGCACGACGTGGAGCGCCTGGTCCGCAGGCTCGCCCTCGGGCACCGCGAAGGCGTCCTCGAGCGTGCGCGCGTCCAAGCTCCGGAGGATGGCGGGCGCTGGCTCGAAGCGCACGTCGCCCCGGTCGACGTCGAAGAGCTCCCTCAGGCCCGCGTAGAAGACCGAGAGGCGCTCGGAGATCGACGGGTCCTCTCCGGCGCTGCCAGCATCGAGCGCGCGCTCGTCGACGAGGAGCCCGTCGGGTACGTGGACGACGAGATCGAGCCGAGCGCCGACGAAGGCGCCGCCCGGATCGGCGCCGCGCTGGATGACGGCGCGGGCGCTCATCGGAGGCACGATCTGTCCCGGGAGCGGCTCCGGCGCGCGCCCGTCCGGGCGCAGGAAGCGGCCGTCGGCGAAGACGATCCGCCACGGACCCGGTTCGATCGGGCGCACGGACCTGCCCTGCCCCTGCGGCACGCCGGCCGCCGCGATCGACGTGAAGGGCGAGAGGCTCGTCGCATGCGAGCCGCCCTTCGGGATGTACCGGTCGTGCACGCACTCCCCCGACGGGCTCGTGATGCGGAGGATGCCGATCCGCGCCCCCTCGAGCTCGGTCTGCACGACGACATTGAACCCGAGGGCCCCCGGAGGCACGTCGAGCACGACCTCGGCGAAGGCCTCCACCGCCCCCAGGTCGACGGCGACGGGCGGCAGCACGGGGCGCCGGGGAGGAGACGTGAGGCGCACGGGCGAGCCTGGTTCGGGCGCGGATCGCGGCGCCCCCGGCGGTGCGGGATCGCGCGCGTCGGGCGAGGAGCCGCAGGCGATCGCGGCGATCGAGAGCGACGAGACCACGCGCGCTGCGCGCGAGACAACGGCGAGGCGGCGCATGGGAGCGCGTCCAGCAGCGCGCGTACCAGCCGCGAACTACGCGATCGTACGGGACGCGCCACGGCAGGAGCGCACCCACGAGAGAACAGGGTGTGGCGGCCCGCATCGCGCGGCCGCGCGCGCGTCACGTGGCGTCGGGTTCCGCGACGCGCCCGGCGAAGAGGACGAGGCCGCTCGAGCGCTCGAGGATGAAGAAGAGGAACGGGCGGTCGGCGACGAACGGCTCGGCCTTGGGCGGCATGCCTCCGCCAGCCCCCATCGCGATCGCGGTCGCGGCGGCGGCCTCCGTCCCCTTCTCGTCCACCTTGACGAACGCCTTGTGGAAGACCTTCGACACGTGGAGGCGCTCCCGGGGGTCGGCGGGGCTGGCGATCCCGCTGAAGTCCGCCTTGTCCTTGTCGAACGCGATCGGCATCCCGAGGGCGACCAGGTGGTCCGCGAGCGGGATCGCGTCGCTCGCGATCTCGAACCGCGGGATCGACATGTCCACCTGCGTGGTCGCGAGCGCCTTCCCGTAGGACGCGAGCTTGTCGGCCGTCAGCGACTTCTCGAGCGCGGCGAGGCCGTCGTTCGTCGAAGGGACGACGAAGCGCATCACGACGTCGTGACCGACGTAGGCCAGGTCGAGGACCTTCGCGCCGTCGACCTTCGCGAAGCGTGCGGAGGTCGAGCCGTGCATCATGCGCACCTTCTTCTTCGCGCCGCCGGCGAGCGTGAAGTCGTCCTCGCGGGTCCGCGCCTTCTCGAAGGGGTCCTCCCAGTCTGCGAGGAAGTAGATCGCGTTCACGAGCACGAGACGCGTGAGCTCGTCCAGCGCCCGGGGGGGCAGGAGATCCCTGATGCGCTTCTCGGTCCTCTCCTCGACCCAGGCGTTGATCCGTGTCCGTGCCGGCTCCGCGGCGGTCTTGAAGTCGACGGGCTCGAGCGGCGCGTCGAACACGCTCTTCGTCTTCTCGAGGTAACCGGGGAGGAACGCGTACGTCCTCTCGCCGAAGAGGCGGTTGGCGATCCGGACCTTCACCGGTCGCTCGGGCGCGGTGAGCGCACGCGAGAGCCTGCCCCACGCGTTCGCGACGCCTTCCGTGTCGCTCCCGAAGCGGAGCACCTTCGCGATCTGTGTCGCGGTCTCGCCCCTGGCGCCGGTTGCCACCATCGCGAAGGCGATCGACAGGCTCGCAGGCGAGAACGCGAGGTTCTTGCCGGGCTGCCCGAGGCGCGGCCATAGCGCGAAGGCAAAGCGGTTCGTCGCGGCCGCGAGCGGCTCGAGGTCCTTGGCGGGCGGCAGCGGCACGGCGGCTCCTCTCGCGACCGGCGGAGCGTCCGGCGCGTCGGTGTGGGTGGTAGAGGCCGAGGAGCTCGCGACGCTGGCGACCTCCGCGTCCGAGCTCGACGTCGCGCGCTGGGGCTCGGGGTCGACCTTGGCGGTGCGGTCACAGGCGAGCAGCGCGACCGCGAAGGCGAGCGCACCGAGGCGGAAGGACGTAGACCTCATCGCGCGAGCCTAACCTGTTCGCGCAGCACGGCGTCGCGCGACGTGTCAGGATGAGTCGATGAATCGGCTCCGCAAGGCGCTCGTCCGGGCGGCCGTGATCGGCGGATCCCTCGCGGGGAGGTGCGGAGCTGCGTCTTCACCCTGGGCGGCAGCGTCCAGAACGGCAGCGAGCCGACCGGCGCCGTCGTGCTCGACGGGGAGCGTCTCGGGTACCTCGATCCGAACGGGTGGAAGCTGAACTCGCCCTCGGAGCTCGAGCTCACGGGGAGCGCGTGCCGCAAGCTGAAGACGGGCGGCGGCACGCTCACGGTCCGCTTCCCCTGCGGCGCGTTCCTCCCGCGCTAGGATGCCCCGGACGCTCGTGGCAGAAGTGGCTCAGACCGAGGCGGGTCCGAAGGACCGCGCTCCCCCCCGGAGGCTCCTCGCCCTCGCGCGGTCGGAGTGGCGTCGTCTCGCGCTCGGCTGCACGTTCCTCGCGATCGGCAGCGTGACGACGCTCGCCTATCCGCAAGCGATCCGCACGATCCTCGACGAGGCGCTCGGCCGTCGCGACCCTGCCGTCGTCGATCGCGCGGTCCTCGTGATGCTCGGTCTCTTCGTCGTACAGGGCGTCGCGGTGGCCTTCCGCTACGTCCTCTTCAGCATCGCGGGGGAGCGTGTCGTCACGAAGCTCCGCGAGGACCTCTATCGCGCGATCCTCGAGCAGGAGATCGCGTTCTTCGACGCGCGGAAGACGGGCGAGCTCACGAGCCGGCTCGCCTCCGACACGACGGTCCTCCAGAACACCGTCAGCGTGAACGTCTCGATGGCGCTCCGGAACGTCGCGAGCGTCCTCGGTGGCATCGGCATGCTGGTCTGGACCTCGCCGAAGCTCACCGCCGTGATGCTCGCGGTCGTCCCTCCCGTCGCGGTGGGCGCCGTCTTCTACGGACGCCGCGTCCGCGCCCTCTCCCGCGACGTGCAAGACGCGCTCGCCTCGGCGAGCGAGGTCGCGGAGGAGACGATCGGCGGAGTCCGCACGGTGCGCTCCTTCGCCGCCGAGAAGACGGAGACGACCCGCTACGCGGGTGCGCTCGATCGCTCGTTCCAGCTCGCGCGGAAGCGGGCGCTGACGGCCGGCGTCTTCGTCGGCGCGGCCTCGATGGCCGCCTTCGCGGCCGCGGCGGCGGTGCTCTGGTACGGCGGACGCCTCGTCATCGCCGGCACGATGACGGTGGGCGCGCTGACGTCCTTCTTCGTCTACTCGCTCGTCGTCGCGTTCTCGCTCGCGGCGGTGAGCGACGTGTGGGCGGACTTCATGCGCGCGAGCGGCGCGGGCGCGCGCGTGTTCGAGATCCTCGACCGGAGGAGCGCGATGGCAGGGGCCGGCGTGAGGCCGGAGATCGCTCGCGGCGCGGTGCGCTTCGAGCGCGTGTCGTTCCGCTACCCTGCGCGGCCCGACGCCGAGGTCCTCCGAAGCCTCGATCTCTCGCTCCGCCCGGGCGAGGTCGTCGCGCTGGTCGGCCCTTCGGGCGCAGGAAAGTCCACGATCGCCGCCCTCCTCGCGCGCCTCTACGACCCGACCGAGGGGCGCGTGCTCCTCGACGAAAGGGACGTGCGCGAGCTCGACGCCGACTGGCTCCGCGCGCACGTCGGTGCGGTCGCGCAGGAGCCGCTCCTCTTCTCACGGTCGATCGCGGACAACATCCGCTACGCGCGTCCGGAGGCGACGGACGAGGAGGTCCTCGACGCCGCGCGCGCCGCGAACGCGTACGACTTCGTGATGGGCTTCCCCGACCGCTTCCAGACGATGGTCGGCGAGCGTGGCGTTCAGCTCTCCGGCGGGCAGAAGCAGCGCATCGCGATCGCGCGGGCGGTGTTGAAGGATCCGCGCGTCCTCGTGCTCGACGAGGCGACGAGCGCGCTCGACGCCGAGAGCGAGCACCTCGTCAAGGAGGCGCTCGACCGCCTCATGCGCGGCCGCACGACGCTCGTCATCGCTCACCGGCTCTCGACTGTGCGCGACGCCGATCGGGTCGTGGTTCTCGACCGGGGCCGCGTCGTCCAGGTCGGCGATCACCGCTCCCTCCTCGCGGAGGACGGCCTCTACAAGAAGCTCGTCGAGCGGCAGTTCGTGGCCGCCTGATCAGGGGCAGACGCCGTACTCGACGTTACCCTTCTTCGGCGCGCTCGCGCCGAAGACGCTCGTGCAGAGCCCGAAGCCGGGGCACTCGCCCGCGCCGATCCGGCACCAGCGAAGACACATGTTGCCGTAGATCGTGGGGGCGCACGCGAGGCCCTGACCGCATTCGTCGCTCGTCGTGCACGTCGCGCGGGCCGCCTTCGTGCCGGCGGGCTTGCAGTCCGTGGCGCCGGCGGCCCAGGCGCACGTCCCGGTCCCGCACGCGGCCGTCGGCGCATGGAGATCGCACGAGACGGAGCAGGTCTTGAGGGACGAGCCGGCGATCGTCGCGCTGCACGCGCCGAGCCCCGGCGCACTGCAGGAGGTCGCGCTCTCGCAGAAGGGTCGGCATGCGCCGCCGCTGCACGTGAGTCCGCGCTGGCACTCGCTGGTCGCCCCGCACGCCGTCGCAGGCGGCTTGCCCCCGGAGGCCACGCACGTCGCGACGCCCGCGACGAGGTCGCACGTCTCGGTCGCCGCGCACCCGCATTGCGTGGCGACGCCGCAGGCGTCCACGGGCGTGAGCTTCGCGCACCCTCCCGCGTCGCTCTCGCCGGTGACCGCCTCCACGTCCGCCGGCGTCGACGACGAGGCTCGGGCGTCCGCTCCTGCGTCGAGCGCCGCGGCGGGGTCCTCCGCGTCGGGATAGCCGGCGAGGCGGTTCGTCGCGATGTCCGAGCCGGAGCCGACGGCGCATGCGCTCGCGAGGACGCCGAGGGCGACGGCGACGAAGGAGGACCTGGGCATCCGGGCCCTCGTCATGACACACGAGGCCGCGTTGTCCACGCTCCAACGTGCGATCTCAGTGCTTTCGCGGCGTGCGGCGCTTCCGCTGCCAGGGCCGCCGCGTCGGACGCGGGGTCGTGCGGCGCGGCTTCTTGTGCGCCGTGTGCTGCGCGGCGACCGGATGCGGCGGCGCGCCAGGCGCGGCCGCGACGGCGAGGGGCCCGGCGGTCCCGCCGTCCTCGGCCTCGTCCTCTTCGTCCTCGTCGTCGTCCCCGGCGTCGACGTCCTCGCCGGCGTCGAGATCCGCGAGCGGTACGGCCGCAGCATCGAGGTCCATCGTCGGGCCCGCGCTCGCATCGAGGCTCGTCACGTCCGTCATGCCCGCGCTCGAGGAGGAGCTCGCCACGCTCGCGGCGGCGACCGTGGTCACCTCTCTGGAGCCGGAAGGCCTCGTCGCCTGCGCAGACGCCCCTGCCCCCGCACGCACCGCGAAGACGAGGACCCCCGCGGCGCCGAGGAGGAGGAGCACGGCGAGCGTCCCCAGCCCGAGCCCCGATCTGCGCGAGCGCGGCGGGTCGGTCGGCAGGGGCGCCGTCGCGTGGGGGGCGTCGCTCGTCGTGGCTGCGGTGGAGGCGGGCGCAGGCGCCGCGAGGGTCGTCGTCGTCGCAGCGAGCGCGGCGAGCCGCTTCTTCACGTCGGCGCGCATCGCCGCCGCCGACGGATAGCGATCCTCTCGCTGGAGCTCGAGCGCCCTGTCGAGGATCGCCGCGAGCTCGGGCGACGCGTCCGGCGCGACCTCACGCAGCTTCCGCGCCGGCATCGTCGCCATGCGCGCGACCATCTCGAGGAGCCCCTCCGCCTCGTGCACGGTCTTGCCGGAGGCGAGGACGAACGCCGTCGCGCCGAGCCCGAAGAGATCGCTCCGCCCGTCGATCTCGTCCACCCGGCCGCCCGCCTGCTCCGGCGCCATGTACGACGGCGTGCCCATCGCGAGGCCGGCGCGCGTGCTCATGCGCCGTTCGTCGAGCCTCGCGAGGCCGAAGTCGAGCACCTTCACGCGCCACGGGAAGAGAGTGCCCTCCTTCACGTCCTCGTCGCGCGCGAGGAAGAGGTTCGCGGGCTTCAGATCACGGTGCACGACGCCGTTCTCGTGCGCGGCCTCGAGCGTCTCGAGGACCTGGTCGAGGATGACGAGGATCTCCTCCTCGCCGAGCCGCTCACCGCGCGCGATCCGATCTTCCAGCGGCTCGCCCTCGAGCATCTCCATGACGAGGTACGCCGTCCCCTCGTCGTCCCCTTCCTTCACGACGTCGTCGTCGAGGACGCGGACGGCCCCGCGATGGCCGACGCGATTCGCGGCATAGCCTTCGCGGAGGAAGCGCTCGCGGATCTCCGACATCCGGGCGAGCTCGGGGTGGAGCAGCTTCACGGCCCCACGCGCGCCGTTCCGGTGGCGCCCCGCGTAGACGGCGCCCATCGCCCCCGCGCCGAGGAGGCGCTCGAGCGTCCACTTCCCGTCGAGGACGTGGCCCACGAGGGCGCGCGCGCGCTCGACCTCGGGATCTTCGTTCGCGTCCGTCACCTCGGACAAAGGTAGCGTCCCGGCCCCGCGACCGGGAACACTTCCTCGCCCGGCCGAGGTTGCGGCTCGCGGAGCGCAGGGGCGCGGCCCAGGGCGTGCACGATCGACCGAGGCACGCTAGAGAGCGCCGATGCACGTGGCCGGCCGATCGATCCCGAGGGTGCTCTTGCCGGGCCTCACCGTCTTCGCGGGGATCGCGATCGCGGCGTGCTCGAGCGACGGGGCGGCACCTCCCGGCGTTTCGACGCCGGTGGCCGATGGAGGTCGCGCGACCGAGCTGCCGCGTGACGGCGCCGCTCCCGACGCGAGCCCGCCGCCGGTCCCGGCGACATCGTGCCTCGGCCCGAGCCTCCCGATCACGATCGCGGGCGGTCTCCCGTACGTGAAGGCGCGCGTCGGGACGGCCCCCGCGTCCGCGGAGGGCGAGTTCCTCCTCGATCTCGCGACCACGCGCACGACGATCGACCTCGCGGCGTTCTCCGGCGTCGTGCCCGTCGCCACCGGGTGCGATCCGTCGCTGCTCGGCCAGCGCTGCACGTTCGACGCGTTCGATCTGTTCGGAGACCTGGGGCAGGTCACGCTCACGACCGCCGATCACGAGGGCTACGGCGCGGGGAAGGTGCGACCCGCCGGCATCCTCGGGACGGATCTCCTCTCGCGCATGGTGCTGACGCTCGACTACTCCGGTCTCCGCGTCCACCGGGCGGACGAGATCACGCGCTGCGACGACGACGGGTTCGCCGCCGAGGGGCTCGTGCCGCTCTCCTCCGTGGGGTTCTACGCGTCCGACGTGACGACCTTGAAGCCGCTCCGCGAGGTCGTGTCGGACGCGGCCTCGGGCATCACCGTGCCGAACGTCCCGACGGTGCCGATCCGGGTCGGCAACACGGCGGCGCCCGTGCAGCTCGACACGGGGTTCGACGACTACCTCTACCCCTTCTCGATCAACGTGAACGAGGCGTTCTTCGCGGCGATCACGAAGGCCGCGCCGAAGGCACTCGTCCGCGCCCCGGATCGGGACCTCTCGCTCTCGACGTGCGCCGGCGTCGCCGAGCCCGTCGAGGCGTACGTCCTCGCGGCAGGCACCGAGGCGTCGCTCGTGGACGAGTCGGGCGCGCCTGCCTTCTCGACGGCGCAGGCGACCGTCTTCGTGAAGCGCACGCCGGCGGTCGCGAGACGCTGCGGCGGGATCGGGACGTGGACGGCGCCGGCGGCGCAGATCGGAGGCACCTTCTTCGACGCGCTCGGCACGACCGTGTTCGACCCGTTCGCCGGCCGCGTGTGGATCAAGAAGCCCGGGGGCTGAGCCGTCACGGCGGGGATGTCCGCAAAATGAGTAGCATCGTTATCTTTATGCGCTAAAAGATAACTTCGATGAGCATTTCCTGGGCCCAAGCGCTCCGCGAGGCGCGGCGCGCGCGCGGACTCAGCCAGGCAGAGCTGGCCGAGCGCGCGGGGCTCTCCCGGATGACGGTGCAGAAGCTCGAGGCGGGCGCGATCGACGCGCGCGTCTCGACGATGGACGTCCTCTTCCGCGCGCTCGGGCTCGAGCTCGCCGTGGTCCCGACCGCCTTGAAGCCTGCCGTCGACGCGTTCCTCGCCTCCGGCGGCCGTATCGTCGCGCAGCCCGCCGGCGTGGGCGCGCCGCCGTCGATCGTCGATCTCGTCGTGCAAGGCGACGCCGCGCGGCGGGGGCGGCCGACGTGACGGACACACTTCGCTACCTCCGCCTCCGCCTCCACCTGCCGAGCGGCGAGCGGCGAGGGATCGGCTACCTCTCGCAGTTCGGCGACATCCATCGCGTGTCGTTCGACGAGAGCTACATCGAGGACGCGACGCGCCCGACGCTGTCGCTCGCCTACCGCGGCGCGACGGAGTCGGACACACGGCTCATCCTCTCCTCCGTGAGGGACGTGCGCGTCGTCCGCAGCGACGGACGATGGCCGACATGGTTTTCGAACCTCCTCCCCGAAGGGCACAACCGAGAGCGGCTCGCCCGCGATCGCGGGTGCGAGCCGGAGGACGAGTTCGAGCTCCTCGCCGCCGCCGGCCGCGATCTCGCCGGCGCCGTGGAGGTCGAGCCCGTCGCGCCGGACGAGGGGATCCCGGAGGCCGTGCGCTCGTGGCACGCGGCGATGGGGATCGACGTCTCGCATCCCGAGGTCGTCGCTGCTCCGGTCGAGGACGCCGCGAGCCTCGCGGGCGTCGTGACGAAGTTCTCGGCGGTCAAGGACGGGCGCCGCTACACCGTGAAGCGCCAGGGGAAGCCCGGCGCGTACATCCTCAAGCTTCCTTCGACGCGGCATCCCGACCTCGTCGAGAACGAGCTCACCGGCTACCGGCTCGCGGCCGCCCTCGGGCTCGACTGCGCGGAGGCGACCCGCGTCCCACGGGCGGAGGCGGAGCTGCCAGAGCACGTGGCGTTCCCGCACGTGCTCGCCGTGAAGCGCTTCGACCGCGGACCGTCGGGGAAGCGGATCCACATGGAGGAGATGGCGCAGGCGATGGGCTACGCGCCGCGCGAGAAGTACGGTCGCGGCCTCTCGTCCGACTTCCCCGCGATGCTGCGGCTCCTCGATCGACTGTCGGGCGACCCGACGCGCGACGTTCGCGAGGCGCTCCAGCGGCTCGTCGCGTTCGTGCTGATGGGGAACACCGACGCGCACACGAAGAACTGGGCGCTCGTCTACCCCGACGGGACGACGCCCGTGCTCTCGCCACTCTACGACCCCGTGTGCGTGTCGGCGTGGTTCGAGGAGCTCGCCCCTCACGAGTACGCGCTGAACCGGAAGATCGACGCGACGCTCTCCGCGCTCGACATGGACGGCCTCCGCGCCCTCCTCGCCTCGGCGGGCGTACCGCGCGTCCCGCGCCTCGTCCAGATCGCGAAGGACACCGTGAAGGAGGCGAAGGCACGCTGGCCGGGCGTCCTCGCCGACGCACCCGACAACGTCCGCCGCTCCGTCGAACGGCGGCTCGCGGGCGCCGTCGCGCTCGCGTGAGCGAGGTCACCACCCGTCGAGTGACGCCGTGAGCCCGAACGCGCCCGACTGCGCCGCGAGCATCGGCGCGACATGGAGCTTCGGGGCGAAGCCTCGCGGCGCCTCGTCGGGGTCGGGGCCGCTCTGCATGACGAGGCCCGCCGTCATCGCGGCGAGGCCCGCGAGCTGGAGCCCTCCGTCGACGGCGAGGAGAACCTTCGCCGTCTCGCTGAGCCTCCCGCGAGGTGACATCACCTCGTCGCGCGGCTCCACGCCGAGGTAGATGAACGGTCCCGCCACCGGTACGGCCAGCGACGCGGCTCCGTAGTGATCCGAGTTGCCGTCGCCGCCGGCCGTGAGCACGGCGCCGGCGAGGCTCGGGATCGCAGGCAGGAACGCCGCCCCGTACCCCGCGCCGAACATCAAGGCGCCCGCCGTGAAGAGGCCCTTGCCGTGGACAGGCCTCCCCGCCGCGTCGCTCGCGTCGGCGAGCGCGATGCTCCCGACGAGGAGGAGGCCGCCCGCCGCCTGCGCCGCGCCGCTCGCGTAGAGCGCCCCCTTCACGAAGGGCGAGAGCGGTCGGCCACGTTCGTTGACGACGGTGTCTCGCGCGTGGTTCTCGGCGTACAGGAAGGGACCGCCGATCGGGAGCAGGAGCTGGATCGAGCCGTGATCACCGCTGCAGACGTAGCCTCCCCCCGAGCCGAGGGCGCACGCGAGCGGGACGAGCCCGACGGTCCCGACGAAGATCACGACGCGCCCGAGGAGGCCCGCCGTGCTCGGGAGGGCGGCGCCGACGACCGGCAGGTACCCTGCGGCGAAGAGCCCCGCGCCCGCGTAGAGGAGCGCCTTGTTCGGACGGAACGACGTCGTCGACCGGGCGATCACCGGCTTCGGCGACGAGGCCGGCGGCGGCGGCGCGGACGACGTCGCAGGCGGGAGCGGCGGCGCTTCGGGCCGCGTGTCCACGAGAGGCGCCGGCGTGTCATCGGCCGGACGCGCGTTGGGCATCTCGACGAGAGGCGCGCTCGGAGCGCCGGCGTCGGGTCCGTCCGCGCGCGCCGTGGAGGTGACGAGGACGAGCGCAGAGAGCGCGGCGACGGCCGAGAGCTTCATCGTCGCTCCCTATCCTACGCATGTCGGAGGCCGATTCGACGCGCGAGATCGGCCCCCTCGGCGGCGGCCCATGCCAGGAGTACACTGGACGCATGGCGGCAGGGTCGTCGGCGTATGAGGAGCCGCTCGCCGACGAGGAGGTCGCCCAGGCGCTCGCGCACGCTCGCGGGGGCGGCTTCCGCCTCGCCCACCTCGAGGCGCTCCTCGCGCCCCTCCCACGGGCGAAGGGCGCCGACGAAGACGTGGTCGCCGGGTGGCCGCGTCCGATGCCGCTCCTCCTGCGCGCGGCCGTGGGACGTGCGGCGGAGCTCGGAGGGAGAGACGCGTTCGGCGTCCTCCCGCTCGGCGAGCGAAGACGCGTCTCGGCCGCGTTCGACGACGAGGTGCTCGTCTTCGCCCGCACCGTGGGCGTTCCCGGGAGCGATGCAGCGTCGGGGCTCTGGGTGCTCGGGGCAGAAGGGCTCGGGGAGGTCGACCCGCTCGTCACGTTCCACGCGAGCAAGAGCGCCGCGTCGCACGCGCCAATCGCGGTGCGGCTCTCCTCGTGGGTCCAGGCTCACGCGATCGAGACGCGCCTGCTCCGTCGCGCGGAGCTCGCCGGCGCCTTCGTCACGAGCGCGCAGGTCGCCCACATCGCGGCCACGCTCGCCTCCGCGTGCGGAGACGTGACGGTCGACGCCGGGTCTCCCTGGCTCGTGCGCCTGCGCGCCGACGCGCGCGACGCGCGCGACGTGCGCTAGGTCGCTGTCGCGTCGCGCACGAGGCGCTCGAGCGCAGGCTTGTCGGTGAGGCCGACGTGCCGTGCGCGCTCCTGCCCCGCTACGAACACGATGAGCGTCGGCATGCTCTTCACCGCGAAGCGCGCGGCCGTCGCCTCGGACTCGTCGACATCCACCTTCACGACGCGGTACCGCCCGTAGGAGGTCACCGCCATGCGCTCGACGATCGGCGCGAGGCGCTGGCAGGGGCCGCACCAGCTCGCGGTGAAGTCGACGAGCACCGGCGTCTCGTGACGGAGCACGTCGTCGTCGAACGTCTCGTCCGTCGCGACGACGACGGGCTCGCTCTTCGCCGCGCGCGCGCGCCACTCGGCGAAGAGCGCGCGGTGCTCGGGCCACTCCGGGATCGGCCCCAGATCCGTGTCGACCTCGAGCTTGTCGAGGTGCTCGTACTCGGCCAGGACGGCCTGCTTCACGTGGAGGAAAGCCTTCACGTGCTCGCCGACGGCCGCATACGCGCACGCGGCGGCGTGGTGGATGGGCGGGTTCTCGTCGGCGTACGGCTTTGCCTTCTCCGCGAGCTCGACCGCGAGCGCGTAGTCCTTCATGGCGTGCGCCACGACACACGCGTTGTTCAGGGCGCTGAGGTACGCCGTCCGGTGGGGGCCCGCGTCCGGCGCAGGCGTCGGCATCGCGACCGCGCGGAGGAGCACCTTCAGCTGCAAACCGGGGTCGCTCGCCCTCGCGAAGGCGTTGAAGACGTAGGCGACGAGGTCGGCCTTCGACGGCAGCGCGGCCAGGAGATCGTCGAGGAGCTCCGGGGCGTGCGCGGCCGTCGCGCCGACGAGGTCTCCGATCCACTCGCCGCGCGCGTGCTCGAGGACGTCTCTCGTCGTCAGCGCCGCCAGCCGCGACAGCTCTGCCGGAGCATCCTCCACGACGAGCCCGACCACGTGCAGCTTCCGCCCGACGTCCCCCCACTTCGTCGCGCGAACCACGGCGTCCTCGAGGCGGTCCTGGGCCACGAGCACCGTGAGGAGGCTCGCTGCGGCTTCGTCGTTGGTAGGGTCGAGCGCGAGAGCGCGCTCGAAGAGTCGGAGCGCGATCGCGGCCGGCCCGGCCTCGTCCGGCGCGTGCTCTCGACCGACCTCGACGAACATCGCGGAGAGCTCGAGACGGCTGAAGGTCGACTGGCTCTCCGCCCATGCGAGCGCAGCGGCCTCCCCCTCCTTCTCGAAGCGTGCGAGGAGCGGGTTTCCCGCAAGGACGAGGAAGGGGCCCGTGTTGCCCGTGAGGGCGCCGTACTTCATCTCCATCGTCGCGTGATCGAACCGCGCGTGGATGACCGGCACGATCTCGTGGAGCTTCGAGACGACCCAGAGAAGGTGATGGATGATCTCGTCGTCTAGCGCGGGCGGCGCGAAGCGATCGACCCAGAACAGCGCAGCCCGATGCCGCGCATCCATCGTCATGTCGGCATGGCGGAACGGATGCGAGGGACCATCGTCCTCCGCCGGGAGCGCATCGTCGACGTAGGGCGCGAGCCAGAACGCGTGCACGGCGCGAAGGAGGGTCTCCTCGCCTTCGAGCGCCGGCCCACCGAGCTTCAGCGCGATGCCGAAGTCCTGCCAGTCGTAGTCCTCGAGGATCGCCGGATAGCGCTCGAGCGGGAACGTCGGCGCATCGACGCGCGGAGGAGGTCCCGCCTTCCAGAAGCTCTTCGCAGGCGCGTCGTCGTCCTCGGCGTCCACCTCCTCCAGCGCCGCCTCCTCCGCCGCCGAAGCGGCGACGGCGTCGACGACGGTCCCGACCTGCACGAAGAACGCGGCGGTCGCCCCGAGGTCCGACGCGAGCACCCCGAGCGCCGCATGAATCCGCTGGATCCCCTCGTCTCCGTCGGGCGGCGTGAACGCGCCGGCGACGTAGCAGGACCACGCCTCGAGCGCGTCGTCGCCGAGCTCTCCGGCGTCGAGCGCGCCCGCCTCCGCGAGACACGCGCGGGCGCGACGCTGCGCCGCGACGTCGAGCGCCGCGCGGAAGCGGACGACGGCGAGGCCCCTGGCGAACGGAGATGCCTTGAGCGAGAGGCCGTGCGTGTTCATGCGACCGTCCGCGGAAGCACCTTCCGCGCCACGCCGCACACCACGCGATTCCGAAGACTTGAAAGGCGCCCCCGGCGCAACCGCTTGCCGGTCCCGGCAAGCCTCAGCGCCGGAGGGCGCCGTGCGGAGTCCCCTCCAGGTACCCAGCCGGGCTCTGGACACCGATCACGGCGCGCGCGTGGAGCTCGTCGACGGTGCGCGCGCCGGCGTAGGTGAAGGCCGACTGCACGCCCGTGATCATGTCGACGAGGATCGCTCCGACGCTCTCGTGCCCCTCGCGGATGTAGATGCGTGACGTCGAGATGCCCTCGCGGAAAAACCCCTTCTTAGCGCGCTCGAAAGCGTCCTGATCCGCGGCGCGGTCGCTCACCGCCCGCGCGCTCGCCATCCCGTAGTTCTCCTTGTAGAGGTGCCCGTCCTTGTCCTCCTTCACGTCGCCGGGGCTCTCGTAGGTGCCCGCGAGCGCGGTGCCGACCATCACGCGCGCCGCGCCGGCCGCGAGGTAGAGGGCGACGTCGCGCGGATGTCGGACGCCCCCGTCGGCCCAGACGTGCTTGCCGCGCGCACGCGCTTCGCGCGCACACACGAGGACGGAGGTGAACGTCGGTCGCCCCGCCCCGGTCTGCATGCGCGTCGTGCACATCGCGCCGGGACCCACGTTCACCTTGACGATGTCGGCGCCGGCATCGAGCAGCGCGCGCGTGCCCTCCGCGGTACAGACGTTCCCGGCGACGACGGGGACACGGCCGCGGACGACGGCGCTCACGGCGCGGAGCGTCTCGAGCATCCGCCGCTGGTGCCCGTGCGCCGTGTCGACCACGATCGCAGCGACGCCGAGCTCGACGAGGCGCGCCGCCAGCTCCGTGGACCGCGCGGAGATCCCCACCGCGGCCGCGACCATGAGCTCGCCACGAGCGCCGAGCGCCGGGCGGAGCAGCTCGAGGCGAACGGTGTCGTCTCGCCCGAGGACACCGACGAGCCGCCCCGCGTCGTCGAGCACGGGCGCCGCCTTCACGCGCGCCTCCTCCATGCGGAAGAACGCATCGCGGTTCGACATCCCGACGGGGACGGCGACGAGGCGCTTCGACATGATCGTCGCCGCGGGCGTGAACTGATCGCGATCGCGGAGATCAGCGTGCGTGATGATGCCGAGGGGCCTCTCCTCGTCGTCGACCACGACGACGAGGTCGTGGGAGCGCTTGCGGATGATGCCCTGCACGTCGCGAAGGGTCGCGCGGGGCGACACCGACAGCGGCGTGTCGTAGCGAGGGTCCGCCGCATGGATGTGCGCCACGATCCGAGCGACCGTGTCGATGTCCATGTCCTGCGGGAGGACGCCGAGGCCGCCGAAGCGCGCCATCGTCTCGGCCATCCGCTTCCCGGTGACGGCGTTCATGTTCGCCGAGACGATCGGATGGGCGCTCCCCGCGAAGTCGGGCGGCGAGAGGTCGGTCTCGAGGCGCGAGCCGCCCTCGAAGAAGCTCGGATTGAGGAAGACGTCGTCCGTCGACAGCTCGAGCTGCTCGTCCCGCTCCGGGTGGAGGAACATCATGCCCCGCAGACTAGTCGAGATGGCCGCCTGGCGTCAGAGGCCCCGACGGGGCGGTCTCCTCGTCACCGTCCGTCGTCGAGGCCGCCGCCGAGGGACTGGATCGTCGCGCCGCGGCGTGCGGCGTCCACGGTGGGGGGGAGCGGCGCGCTCGCCTTCTCGCCCGGGAGCCGCCTCGCCTCCGCGGCGCTCTTCTCCCCGCGAGGCTCCGGCTGATCGAAGGCGACGTCCTCGCCTTCGGGCGCCTGCTGGGCGGCGCAGCCCGCCGCGGTCGACACGACCCACGCGGCGACGAGGACGATGGTGATCGAGTCGAGCAACGCTGTCTCCTCCGCGAGCTGAGCGGGGTGGAGAAGCATCCCGAGTGCCAACGACGACTCGTGTCCTTCCGATGACGTTCTCGAGAGCGATGCCCTTCGTGTGCACCTCGCGCCTGCCGGAAGGCCTCGAAGCGCAGAGTCCTGCGCTACGCGACCGCTGCGGCGTACGATGATCGGTGCTCATGGCTGCGCGTTACGCCGTCCTCGTACGCAGGAATCGCACGGCCGGGGTCTTGGGGCTTGCGTCGACGCTGGGGGCGGTGCTCGCCGCCGTCGCGGTCCCGTTCACCAACGGATCGGAGCAGGGCACCCCCGCTAGCCTCGCGCTCGCCTCGGCCCTCGGCGCGATCGTGTCCACGGGCGCGTGGTTCGCTCGCTACCGGGCGCGCGCGGATCGCGTGATCGTCGACGTGGTGACCGACGCGAACGGACGACACGGCCTCGCGATCGGCTCCGAGACGCCGGTCACGTTCGCGCGCGGCTCGGCGTCGCGGCTCGAGACCGGCGAAGGGCGCGTCGACCTCCACGCGGGCCTGCGCGGCGTCCGGCTCCGGCTCGAAACGCTCGCCGACGCGCGGGCGCTCCTCGGCGAGCTCGGCCTCGACGCTAGGGTGGGTACGACGAGCTTCCGGGTGAGGACGCTGCATGGGAACCGCCGCGCCGCCGTGCTGGCCGTGATCGTCACGTCCATCCTCGTCCTCGCGTTCTTGGCGACGGGCGTCCTCGCGGCCGCCGCGGTCGCGATCGTCGCGGTGCTGTTTCTCGCGCCGTTGATCCTCGTGCTCTCGACCGTGCGCGTGCTCTCGACGGTCCGCGCGATCACGATCGGCGTCGATGGGATCGAGCTTCGGGGTCTCATCGGCCAGGAGTTCATCCCTCACGACCACATCCGGCAGCTCTACCGCGTCGACAGCGAGGGTCGCCCGATGACCGCGACGACGGCGAGCGTCTCTCCGGGTTTCGCGATCGAGCTCGCATCGGGCGCGTTGCGCCTCGTCGACACGCGCCTCGAGCGATTCGCCGCCGACGCCTGGCAGACCGATGCCATCTTCGACGCGGCCCGTGAGGCGTGGGCGGCACGCTCGAGAGCCGCCTCCGCCGCGGCGGCCGCGTTCCTCGCGCGCGGCGGCCGAGAGACCCGGTCGTGGCTCGATGCCCTCCGCGCCACGTCGGAGCGTCGAGCGACGTATCGCGTGGCGACGCCCGATGCAGCTGCGCTCGAGAGCCTCCTCGCAGACGCGAGCTCACCGCGCGAGATCCGTGTCGCTGCGGCCGTCGCGCTCGCCGCCCTCGATCGCCCGCGCCTACGCGTAGCGGCGGACGCGGTCGCCGATCCCGCCGTCCGGCGCGTGGTCGTGGCGGCGGCGGCCGAGCAGACCGACGACGAGACCCTCGCAGGCGAGCTCGAGCGCGCGACGAGAGACGGCTAGGGCCCCCGGTCACGCGACCGACCATGGGTGGTCTGTCGCCGAAGCGTCTCGACGAGCATCGGCAGTCGCGCGGAGGCCGCTCGTCGCCTACGACCTCTCGCATGACGACGCTCCGACGCCCTCGCGTGTCCTTCGCCGCCTTCGTCCTCACGGCCACGACGGCCGCTTGCTCGGGCTCGGACGAGGCGGCGGTCCCTGCCGAGCCGACCGTCGCCGTGGAGCCGACCGCGCCGGAGGCCGTGCCCTCCGGCGACGCGCGCGCCCCGCTCACCGCTGCCCCCGCGTGCGCCGCGCCCGGCTCCCGCGTCGTGCTCCGCCTCGGATGGACGAGCGATCGCCGGATCCCGTCGTGCCTCCGCCTCGAGGATTTCCGCGTCCGCTTCGGAGGCGAGAAGGCCCTCATCACCCGCGCGGGGCTCACGAGCGAGGGCTTCTGCGCGCTCGACGTCGTCGTCCCCGAGCGCGCGAGCAGCGGCCCCGTGCGCGTCCTCACCGAAGAGGACACCTACGAGACCGACACGGCGTTCGTCGTTCCCTGCCGCTGACGAGCGCGGCGCGCGTCACGACGAAGAGGAGGCCTTCTTCTTCGCGCCGCTCTTCTTCGCGCCGCTCTTCTTCGCGCCGCTCTTCTTCTTGGCGCCGCGCTTCTTCTTCGGGACCTTCTTCCCCTCGGCCCGCGCCTCGGAGAGCCCGATCGCGATCGCTTGCTTCTTGCTCCTCACCTTCTTCCCCGAGCCCCCCGAGCGCAAGGTCCCGTGCTTGCGCTCGTGCATGGCCTTGCCGACCTTCTCGCTCGCGGCCTTGCTGTACTTGCGTCCGCGGCTCTTCTTCTTCGCTGCCATGTGACCTCCGCGGACGAAGGATGCGGCCACAGCCTCGGCGCGTGCAAGCGCGCGACGCGAGTGCGGCGAGCGTGATCACCGCGCTCGCGCGTAGACGAGCGGCGCGCGGAGGCGCATCTCGGTCACCTCGTCGGGGAGCGTCTCGCCCCGCCCCACGACGAGCAAGCCCGTCGGCGCGAGCGAAGCGACGAGACGTGCGGCGACCTCGCGGCGAGACGCCTCGTCGAAGTAGGTGAACGCCAGGTTCCGACACAAGACGACGTCGAAGCGGCCGACCGGCGACGCGACACGGAGGTCCTCCACGACGAACGTGATCCGCCCGGAGATCTCCGGTCGCACGCGCCGAGCGCCGGGCGCGAACGCGAGCGGCGCGTGCTCGCGCGGCAGCTCGCTCGCGCTGCTCTCCGTGTAGGCCAGCTCCTTCGCCCGCGCGATCGCCTGCGGGTCGGCGTCCGTCGCGACGATCTCGAGCCGAGGCGCCGTCGCACGCCTCGCCGCGCGCGCCGCCCATGCGACGGCCACCGAGCAGGGCTCCTCGCCTGACGCACACCCCGCGCTCCACACGCGCACGACGTCACGCCCGTCGGCAGAGGCGTGCGCGGCCTGCTCGGGGAGGAGCTCCTCCTCGAGCAGGCGATAGACGGACGCGTCACGCCACCAGCGCGAGATGGGGATCCGGCACATCGCCGCGAGCCGCGCCCACTCCTCGGCGTCGCCCTCGAGCCGCGCCCGATACGCCTCCGGGCCTTCGAGGCCGAGCTCCGCGATGCGCCGCCGTACGCGACGGATCACCGTGCCGCGGACGTTGCGAAATCCCCGCGGATCGAGCCCGAGGCGCGGCATCGCCCAGCGGAGGAGGTCCGCCGTTTCGAAGCGAGCGCCGGAGACGACCACGGGGCGAGAGGATACGCCCGGGCGCGCCCGTCGGGCCCGGTGGTCCGAACGAAGAGGCGCTCCATCGCGGTCCGAGAGCGCGGTAGACTGCGGAGTCCTGTCCCCGCCTCTCTCGCCTCCGCCACGGTTCGACACGACGCACGCGCTCGCCGAGCTCCGGGAGGAGCTTCGAGTCTCAGGGCTGTTCGATCGCACCTCGGCGCGCGACCTCGTGCTCTGGGGCGCTCACGTCTTCGTCGCGGCCTTCGCGCTCGTCGCGCTCTACACCGGCCACGGCCCCCCGCTCGCGCGTGTCGGGCTCTTCGCCGCCGTCGTCTTCTCGACCGTCTGCGTCTCGACGGCAGGTCACACGGCGTCGCATCGCGGGATGAGCGAGCGCGGCTTCGTGAACGAGCTCGTCCTCCATCTCAGCTATCCGCTGCTCCTCGGTCTCTCCGCGCGCTACTGGATGTGGAGCCACGTGCGGGTGCACCACCCGGCGCCGAACCACGTGGGGATCGATCGCGACTGCGATCTTCGTCCGATGTTCGCCCTCAACGAGGAGCACGTCGCGGAGCGCTCGCCGCTCGGCCGACGCTGGGCGGCCGCCCAGGGCTTCCTCCTGCCGATCCTCCTGCCCCTGAACGGCTTCGGGATCCAGATCCAGGGCGTCCGCGCGCTCGGACGCGAGCTCTCGACGTCGGATCGGTGCGGGCGCTCGTTCCTCGACGCCGCGCTCCTCCTCGCGCACGTCGGCCTCTTCGTGGCGCTTCCCTGCCTCGTCCTCTCCCCGGCGACGGTCCTGACGGTCTACGCGCTCCGGACCTCGATCGTGGGGATCGCGCTCTTCGCGATCCTCGCGCCCGGTCACTACCCGGCGGACGCCGCCTGCGTCGACAGGGGCGCGACGAGCCTCGACTTCGCGCGCCGCCAGGTCGTGACGACGATCGATTTTCGCACGGGCGCCGTCGGGCGGATGCTCTGCAACGGCCTCGAGTACCAGATCGAGCACCATCTCTTCCCGACGATCCATCATCGGCACCTCCCCGAGGTCGCGCGGCGCGTCGAGGCGTTCTGCGGGCGCGTGGGCCTCCCCTACCGCACCCTCTCGTGGTCCCGCGCGATCTGGGAGAGCTACCTCGTCTTCTTCCGTCCGAAGCCCGTGATCGACCTCAGGGCCCCGCGGAGCGTCTCGACGACACCGCCTTCGCCGGCAGAGACCTCGGTGGTCGACGGGCTCCCCCACACGGAGGGCGCGTGATCCGCGACGGCTGGCCGTTCTTCGACGAACGCGAGGTCGCGCATCTCCGAGAGCCCCATCGCTTCCGGACCGTCGATCTCTCACTCGTGTCGCGGCTGCTCGAGCCCTACTGGCAGTGGTGCGCGGACCGGGTCCCGGCGTCGATCGCACCCAACGCGATCACGCTCACCGGCTTCGCGCTCGTGCTCGGCGTGTTCGTCGCCACGCTCGCCGGCGACGTGACGCTTCGAGCGGCCCCCTCCCCCGCGGTGTGCGCCGCGGCGATCGCGTCGATCTTCGCGTTCCAGACGCTCGATGCGATCGACGGCAAGCAGGCGCGAAAGACGGGCTCTAGCTCCGCCCTCGGCAACTGGATCGATCACGCGTGCGACGTCGCCTCCGTGCAGCTCGCGATGGCGACGACGGGCGCGAGCATCGGCCTCGGGTGCGGCCCGGCGCTCCTCTTCCTGCTCGGCAGCATCATCGTGAACAACTTCGTGACCCACTGGGAGACACGCCACACGGGCACCCTCCACATGGGCAACGGCACGAGCATCTACGAGGCCCAGCTCACGATGATGGCCGTGCACGGGCTCACGCTCGCGTTCGGTCCTGCCCTCTGGTCGCGCGCGATCGCGTCGCTCGTGCCGGCGCTCGTCGTGCTGCCCTTCTCGGACGCGCCGCTCCGTCTCTGGATCGTGGTGCTCGGCGTCGGCCTCATCGGCGGCGTCGGGATGGTGGGCAGCGTCCTCCGCGTGAAGCGGGCGACGGGGCTCGGCGGCGGACGCGCGCTCGAGCTCGCCGCGCCCGCCATGCTGTGTGTCGCCGGCGCGCTCTCCTTGCGCGCCCTGGACGAGAGCGCGTGGATGCCCGTGACGTTCTCGGTCGCGCTCCTCGGGCTCCGCCTCATCGCCGGCCAGATCCTCGGTCAGCTCGGCGGCGGACGCGTGCGCGCGTTCGACCTCGCGGTCGTGCCGCTGCTCGTGTCGTCGCTCGCGCTCCCGCTCGTGCCGGCCCGCGTCGGCGTCGCCCTCGCGTGGGCGAACCTGCTCCTCTCCTTCGTCGTCACGGTCGGGACCTACGTCGGCGCGACCCTCGCGATCGCGCGCGTTCTCGACGTGCCCGTCCTCACGCTTCCCCCGAGGCGCTGAAGCGTCGGCGCCGCGTCAGGCGAGCGCCTCGAGGAGCTCGCCGCGGGCCGCCTCGTGGGGGACGACGGGCCACCTCCGCTCCTCGGCGACCTTGCGCAGCTTCGCGTGCGGTCCGACGCAGACGGGTCTGCCGACGACCTCGAGGAGCGGCAGGTCCGCCACGTGATCGGTGTAGAAGACGCACTCCTCGAGGGCTGCGCCGTGCCCGCGCGCGATCTCCGAGGCGACCTTGACCTTCTCCGTGCCGTCCAGGATGGCCCCGCGCACGCGCCCGTCGCAGAGGCCGGCGGCGTCGAACCCGACCTGCGTGCCGTGGACTCCGTCGAAGCCGAGCTCGCGCCCGAGCGGCTCCGCGAAGAAGTGCGCGGCGCCGGTGAGGATGTAGAGCCGATGGCCTCTGGCCTTGTGATGGGCGAGCGCCTCGAGCATCGCGGGGGAGAGCCGGGCGGAGAGGTGCGTCCGTGAGAGGTCCGCGGTGCGCGCGCGGAGCGCCTCGAGCGTGTGACCGCGATAGCACGCGAAGCCGACCTCCTGCATCGCGTGACGCGTGCCGAGGCCCGCCTTGTAGAGCATGTAGCGACCGACGAAGCCGAGGACGACGGAGGGAGGCAGGTGTCCGCCCCGCACGGTGGGCCACGCGCAGATGAGCCCCGAGTCACCGGTGAGGAGGGTGCCGTCGAAGTCGAAGAAGGCGATGGTCATGAGGGGATCGTCACGGTCGAGAGGAGGGATTCGGAGAGCGACAGCGCGGGCGGAATGCCTGTCGCGCCGGGGGCGCGCGTCGGCCGCGTGCGCTCGGCGCCGCCGTCGAAGCCGTCGACGGGATAGAGGTCGCGGAAGACCGGCGCGAGGGTGCGCATCTCCTCGGAGAACGCAGGGTCGACGGTGCGTAGCTCGTCGGCGATCGTCACCGTCGTCCGCCGCGCGGCGTCGAAGGACGGCCAGTGGAAGCCAGGGACGGACGGGTCGCCCGCGCGCGCGAACGAGCTCCACACGTCCTGGACGCGCGACGAGAGGGCGGTCATCGCCTCGGACGCGCCGAGGAGGAAGGTCATGCGCGGCGTCGTGTGGGTCCCGAAGAGGAACGGGATCTCGATCGCGTGCGGCGCCCCGAGCTTCCCGCCCATGACCGGCGTCGCCCAGTCGAAGAGGTAGCTGAAGACGCGCGCGTGCCGCGACTGCGCGAGGAGGAGCCGGAGAGCGGGCATCCGGAAGCACACGTCGGTCGCGAGGCGGTAGAACGCGTCGGCGATCGCGGCAGGCGAAGCCGCGCCGCGCGTGTAGGCCTCGGCGATCTCCGAGGCGTGCCTGTCGGAGCCGGGGCCGAGGAGGACCGACGTGCAGCGCACGAGGGCGTCGAGCCCGTCGATCCGCGGCGCCGTGGGGCTGAGCGACCAGAGGCGGAGCTCGTCGCGGTTCGTCCCGACGAGGAGCTCGATCCCGCGCGCCCTGCCGGCGTGGATCGTCGTGAGCGGGCGCTCCGGGAGGGTCACCTCGTCGAGCACGAGCTGGAGCGGGACGAGGACCCCCTGCGCGTGGACGTAGTCGATCGCCCTCCGCTGCGCGAGGAGGAGGTGGTCGATCGGCACTCGCTCGAGGATCGCGGCGGCCCCCTCGGGGATGACCCGCCGCGTCCCGAGCCGCACGAAGAGCTCGCGTCGCATGACGCGGACCTCCTCGGGGCTCGCGACGGCCTCGGCCGATCCGCTCTGGACGACGGCTCGCCGGAAGAGGCCGCTCTGGCCGCGCGCCGCGACGAGGGCCGCCACGCACGTCCCTCCTGCGGACGATCCGAAGAGCGTCACCTCGTCCGGATCGCCGCCGAAGAAGCCGATGTTGTCCCGTACCCACTCGAGGCCGAGGGAGAGATCGAGGAGGGCGCGGTTGTCGGGGCGGCCCTCGAGAGAGAGGAAGCCGAGGACGCCGAGCCGGTAGCCGATGCTGACCACCACCACCCGACCACGCGCGGCGAGCGCTCCGCCGTCGGCGAGCGGATTCGACGTCGAGCCGGCCTCGAAGCCGCCGCCGTGGATCCAGACCATGACCGGGAGAGGCTCGGGGGGCGTGCAGGTCTCCGTCCAGACGTCGACGTGGAGGCAGTCCTCGCTCTGGTCCGTGCTCGTGATGCCGATGAGGCGGGCGAGCGGGCTCGGGTGTTGCGGCGCGCCCTTGGCGGGAGCCGTCGCGTCGAGGACGCCCGCCCACGGGCGCCGGGCGACGGGCGCCGCGAACCGTCGGTCGCCGACGGGGGCCTCGGCGTAGGGGATCCCGCCGAAGAAGAGGCCGCTCCCGCGTCGAACGCCGCGGACGACGCCGCCGACCGTGTACACATCCACGGCGTCGTCCTCCGCGGACGCCCCGCTGCGCAGCGGGCCGAGACGCCGGAGGAGAGAGCGCATGATTTCTTATAGAGGGAGCCTCGTCGAGCGGGCAAGACGCGCCTCTTCCGCCGATGGTAGTTCTTCCTGTCATGCGTCCGCCCTCCCGCCCGAGTCAACGCCTCACCTTTCTCCGAGGGCCGAGCGAGATCCTCGCCTCGGACGTGGCGCGACGACATCCTACGTTCGCTCAGTTCGCCCGCCTCGTGCTCGGCACCGCGCGGCCCCTCGTCGGCTCGCTCACCCTGCTGTTCGAAGGGCATGTCTTCCAGTTCGGCGTCCCGCGCGCCGAGGACGCGGCGTTCCTCACGAACCTGCACCGCTCGGCGACGCGCGCGAAGCCGACGGACGACCGCGTCGACGAGATCGACCCCGCCTTCGACCTCGAGAAGCCCGACCTCGGGCTCGCGCTCGACGATGCGAAGCGCCATCGGCGTCCGGTCGCGCGGGATCGACGGCCGGCGGAGTGGGTCCACCCCGTCGTCCGGATCCACGCGGGCAACGTCTTCACGCGCCTCCTCGCGCAGCGGAACCTCGGCGTCGGCGAGGCGTTCCTCGCGAACGAATTCGAGATGCTCCGCGGCTCCGTCCACCACTTCCTCGGCTTCCTCCTCGTCAACGACGTCGACCGGAAGGTGAAGCTCTCGGTCCGCGAGCAGGCGCGGCTCCTCCGCATGTATGCCGCGTCGCGCCTCAGGAAGTCCCACAACGAGGACATCGCCCATCACTACGACATGGGCGACAACGTCATGGTCCCGATGCTGGGCGCGACCGGCTGCTATTCGTGCGGCTACATGCAGGACGAGGCAGACGACCTCGACCGGATGCAAGCGAACAAGATGAACCTCGTCTTCTCGAAGCTTCGGCTCGAGCCAGGCGCGCGCGTCCTCGACACCGGCTGCGGGAACGGCGGGATGCTCAGTCACGCGGCGACGGCCTGGGGCTGCGAAGGCGTCGGGTTCACGAACAGCCACAACATGGCGTCGCTGGCGCGACGGAACGCAGCGCAGAACGGCGTCGCCGACCGCGTGACGATCCATCACGCAGACTTCTCGATCCTGAAGACGTTCCCCGACGAGCACTTCGACGCGATCTACGAGGTCGGCGTCTGGGAGCACCTCCGCTTCACGCAATACCCGGAGGTCATGAAGGAGTGCTGGCGCATCCTGAAGCCGCACGGACGGATGCTGATCCACTCGATGGGCAGCCACACGAAGGTGCACAAGCGCGACGGCTACATCCAGAAGTACATCTTCCGCGACTCGAACCAGATCCGCCTGAACCTGCTCCTCGACGAGGCGTGCGAGCACAGCATGTACGTCGCCGACGTCGAGAACCTCGGGCGCCACTACTACTTCACGCTCTGGCACTGGCGGGAGAACCTGCTCCGCGCCGCCGAGGCAGACCCGACGATCCGAGACCGCGATCTCCTCGTCCAGCTCTACTTCCTCGAGTGCGGGATGGCCGAGTCACGCTTCGGGAACGGGTCCGTCTATCACATCCTCCTCTTCAAGGACGCGCGCGACTACCGCTACACCTGGCGCGTCGACGGACGCGTCACCGAGGCGGGCCGCGGCGCGATCGAGGATCGGCCGCTCGTGATGAAGCCCTCGACGGACAACGAGCACCTCTGGAACGATCCGCACGCGGCGCCGAAGAAGGACGCGCCCGTCTACGTGAAGGAGAGCCTGCCGAAGCGCGTCGGGCAGCTCCTCGACATCGTGCTCCGCGTCGGCAACCAGTGAGCTGACGTCAACTCGGCGGAGGGATGGCGCGAGCGCGCACGGCCGGGAGGCGGAGCACGAAGCGGGTCGGCCTCTCTGCGCTCGCGAGGACGACGTCGCCGCCGTGCTGGCGCGCGACCTCGCGGGCGATGCCGAGCCCGAGACCGGCGCCGGAGTGCTCACGCGCGGCGGCGCTCCGGTGGAAGTGCTCGAAGACGCGCCGTGCGTCCTCCGCGGAGACCCCGGGCCCGTCGTCTTCGACCTCGACCGTCGCGTCTTCGCCCACCTCGGCGAGGCGGACGCGGACGACGCCGGCGCCGTGCGTGATGGCGTTGTCGACGAGGTTCCGGACCGCACGGACGAGCGATGGGCGCACGCCGCGGACGCATACCTCGGGGTCCATCCGCGCATCGACCACGACCTCGCGACCCGACGTCCCCGCGAGGGACGTCGCCACGGCCGCGTCGACGATCGCGCGCAGCGAGACCTCTTCCCTGTCCTCGGTCGTCGCGCTCCCGAGGCGCGCGACGACGAGCAGGTCCTCGGAGAGCGCGATCAGCCGGTTCGTGTCGTCGAGCACGTCACGCAGCGTCGCGGCGTACTCCTCGGTGGCCCGGGGCCGGCGGAGCGCGAGCTCGATCTCGCCGCGGAGCGCGGCGAGCGGCGACCGGAGCTCGTGGGCGGCGTGCGCGGCGAATCGACGTTCGATCTCGATGAGCGCGACGAGGCGCCCGACCATCTCGTGGAGCGCGTCGCGGAGCTCGAGCACCTCGGCGTCCGTCGACGCGACCTCCGCGAGCGGCGCCTGCAGGGCGTCCTTCCGGACCCGCCGCGCGGCGCCGACGAGCGCCTCGATCCCGCGCGTCATCCGGCGGCCCAGCCACCAGCCGAGCGCGAGGGTGAGCGGCACCCAGGCGAGGGCCACCCACCACCCGACGGCGACGAGCTCGCGGGCGTCGGCGTCCATGTCACGCCGGGACGCGGCGAGCAGGAGGTACAGGGGCGGCTCGGGCGGCGGGCGCACGACCTCGACGAGGGCGCCGCGCAGGGTGGAGTCCCCGTACCGGAAGTCGAAGAGGCGCGGCTTCGTCCGCACCGACGCCGGGTCGATCCCGATCTCGCGGAGCGACGGCGCGCGCTCGAAGGACGGCGTGTCCGCGACGACGTTGCCGTCGGCGCGATAGAGCGCGCCGTAGGTGACGAGCTGCTCGAGCGGGTCGGTCTCGACGGCGTCGTACTCCTGCTCGAGGGCCTTGCGCCCGATGACGGCCGCCGCGTTGCCCTCGAGGCGTGCGCGCGCCAGGAGCCCCTGGTCGAGCTCGTACTCTTGCATGCGCTGGAACGAGCCGATCGTCACGAGCCGGGAGGCGAACATCGTGGCCGTGGTCGCGAGCGCGAACGCGAGCGCGATGCGGTGGCGGAGCTTCACGCGGGAGCCCGCGCCGCGAGCCGGTAGCCGAGCCCACGCACGGTCTCGATGGGCGGCGCCCCGTCACCGAGCTTCTCGCGCAGGTTTCGCACGTGGACCTCGATGACGTTGCTCCCTGCGTCGCGCGCGGTCTGCCAGACGTGGGCGAGGATGTCTCGGCGCGACACGGTCTTCCCCGCGCTTCGCGCGAGGAGTACGAGCAATGCGTATTCGCGCGGCGTGAGCTCCACCTTCCGCTCGTTCACCCGAACGGCGTGCTCGAGGAGCTCGAGGACGAGCGAACCTATGACGAGCCGCTGCGAGGCGCCGTCTCCGCGACGGACGGCGGCACGCACGCGCGCGAGCAGCTCTTCGAGGTGGAAAGGCTTCGTGAGGTAGTCGTCCGCACCGGCGTCGAGCGCCGTGACCCGCTGGCCGACGTCGGCGCGCGCCGAGAGCATCAGCACGGGGACACGCGCCCCCGCCGCGCGCAGGCGCCGGCAGGCTTCGAGCCCGTCCAGCTCGGGCAGCATCCAGTCGAGGACGACGAGCTCGTATGCGCCGGCGAGCGCGCGCGAGACCGCCTCGCTCCCCTTCGCACACGCCTCGACCACGTAGCCCTCCTCGGAGAGCGCGCGCGTGAGGAAGCGCGCGAGCTTCACGTCGTCTTCGACGAGCAGGATCCTCACGGGCGGCTCTCGAGCTCGGCCGCGACCTCGCGCCAGGCCCCGGGGTGGCGGTCGGCGAACGCGCGCGCGGGGATCGAAGAGACCAGGCACCCCGGCTCGTCCGCGTACGCGGCGCCCTCCGCGGAGTCGTCACGCGCGTACCCGAGCCAGTCGTTCAGAGCATGGACGCGCGTGTTCTCGCGGCGCGGAGGCACGTAGAGGCGCGCGATGCCGAGGTCGCGGAACGCGTGGACGTGGAGCATCGCCGCGAAGCTGCGACCGAGGCCCTGCCCCTTCCGCGCCTCGTCTCCGATCATGATCGCGAACTCGGCGACGGCCCCCTCGGCGGTGCGCGCCGCGCCCCGGAGGTCCATGTCCCCCACGAGCGCGCCGTCGACGAACGTGAGCACCCCGACGCCGCCGGCCTGCTCGACCTCGGCCCAGAAGTCGATCACGTCGTCTTCGGTCATCGTCCCCGATCCCCCCATCATCGCCGCGTTGACGGGCGCGTTGTAGAACCCGGCGAGCGCCGACGCGTGCGCTCGCACGAGCACGCCCCGCGCCGGGCGGGCCTCGTAGAGGCGCCCGTCTCTCTGCCACGTGAGGCGCCGAGCGGTGGGGTGCGCGAGCGACATCCTGAAGGTTCCTTAATGTGAATTCTTCTTAACGTAGGCGCGGGCGCGGGCCGCAGAGGTGCCCATTTTTACGGCTCGGGAGCCCCTCCACGCAAGTCCGGCACGGAGCGCGGCCAGGCCGTCGCGTTGACACCCCCGGACCCGCTCGCCAAGCTCCGCGGACCTTCATGAGCACCTTGCTCCGCGTCGCGCTCGCCTTCAACCTGAAGCGCATCAAGCCGGGAGCCGGCGGCGCTCACGACGAAGAGGCCGAGTACGATCCTCCGACGACCATCGAGGCGATCCGCGAGGCGATCGCGTCCTTCGGGCACGAGGTCGTCCTGCTCGAAGCCGACGAGTCGTTCCCTCGAGCGCTCCTCGCAGCGAAGCCCGACATCGTCTTCAACGTCTCCGAGGGGGCGCGCGGCAGGAGCCGCGAGGCGCAGATCCCGGCCCTCCTCGAGCTCCTGGGCATCCCCTTCACCGGCTCCGACGCGACCGCCATGGTCCTCACGCTCGACAAGGACGTGGCGAAGTCCGTCGTGTCGAAGGCCGGCGTCCGCACCCCGAGCGGCGTCGTGATGGTGACCGGTGACGAGCCCTGGCCTGCCGAGCTCGCGCTACCCGTGATCGTGAAGCCCGTCGCGGAGGGCTGCTCGAAGGGCGTCCTCCCGAGCAGCGTCGCCGAGACCGAGGACGCCGCGCGCGCGATCGCGCGGCAGATGGCGGCTCGCTACGGTCAGGGCGCCCTCGTCGAGTCCTTCCTCCCCGGACGAGAGTTCACGGTCGGCATCCTCGGCGACGACGCGGGCGAGCCCGTGGTCCTCCCTCCGATGGAAATCATCCTCTCCACCGGCACGCCGTACCCGGTCTACGCGTTCGACCACAAGCTCGAGCCGACGGACGAGGTCCGCTACGAGACCCCGGCGCGCGTCACCCCCGAGCTCGAGCGCGAGCTCCGGCACGTGGCCCTCACGGCCTTCCGCGCCCTCGGCTGCCGCGACGTCGCGCGCCTCGACCTGCGGCTCGACGCGACGGGCCGCGTCGGCTTCATCGAGTGCAACCCCTTGCCGGGCCTCACCCCGGGCTGGTCGGACCTCTGCCTCATGGCCGACGCCGTCGGGATCCCGTACCGCACGATCGTCGGCCGGATCCTCGCGTCGGCGATCGGGCGGGCGCAGAAGGCGCCTGCGTCCCGTCGCACGGCCACGCTCTCCGTCCACGCGCCCGTGGCGGCCGCTCCCGCGGGCTGACGCGACGAGAGCCAGCATGCGCGTGCTCTTCTTCGTCGACTCGGGCGGCGCGACCGGTGGGCCGGGGATGCACTCGGTCCGCATCTGGAGAGCGCTCTCCGAGAGGCACCCCGAGCTCGCCGGCCCGCTCGTCGTCCCTGGCACCGAGGAGGAGCTGCGGATCTTCGGAGCGGCCCTCGGCCCCGAGAACGTGCGCGCGCTCGGCACCGCGGCGCTCGTCGACGCGAGCGCGGACCCGGTCGTCACGACGCGGGACTTCTACGCGCGACTCGTCGCCTTGGCGCGTCGCGAGGGCTGCGACCACATCCACGTGCTCTGGGGCTTCGTCCATCCGGACCAGCTCGCGGCCGTGCCCGTGGGCGACCGCCTCCCCGTCACGCTCACGCTCTGCGACGCGACCGCGAAGGGCGAGGACGACGACATCGACGCGATGTTCTTCGGCAGCGACCGATGGGAGCGCTACCTCCGCGAGACGCTCCGCGCGCCGGTCCACTACCTCGCGATCAGCGAAAAGACACGCCGCGACGCGCTCGACAAGGGCGTCGAGCCCTCGCACGTCGAGACCGTCCACCTCTGGCTCGACCCGGCCCTCCGGGACGCGCGCCTTCGGCCGAACGGCGGCTACGTGGCCTTCGTCGGCGGCCTCGCCGAGTACAAGGGGATCGGCCACGTCCTCGACTTCGCGCTCGCATACCCGGACTACCGTGTGAAGGTCGCCGGCTACGCGTCGGACGACTTTCCGATCGACTGGGCACGCTACCCGTCGATCGAGCACCTCGGCTACCTGCCCTCCTATGCCGAGGTCGTGCGCGTGATCGCAGAGGCCGACGCGCTGCTCTACCTGTCCTACTCGGAGGGGTTCGGGCTCCCGATGATCGAGGCGCAGCTCCTCGGCGTGCCGCTCGTCGTCAACCCGCGGAACGTCATGGTCCGCGAGCTCCTCGCGCGCGGCTCGTACGTGTCCGCGGGGAACGTGGGGTCGCCGAGCTCCCTCAAGGCGGCGATCGACGTGGTGCGCCGCGATCGCGCGCCGCTCGTCCTTGCCGGCCTCGAGAACGCCGCCCGCTTCGACGAGGGACCCCAGCTCGAAGCGCTGCTCCGGGCCGTCGAGCGCGGACACGCGAGGCTCGTGGCCGACGGGTGGGGTGCGCGGTGAACGCCTCGCGCCTCCTCTTGCTCTCGGCCCACGAGCCCGTGGTCCGGCCGGACACGGACCTCGGCGAGGTCGTCCGCGATCTCCTCGCCGCGCTCGCCCGCATGCCGGGGTGCGAGGTCGTGCACCACGAGGTCCAGAAGCTTTCGGACGTCGAGCGCGCCGTGCGCGTCTTCCGCCCCGACGCCGTCTTCAACGCGTGCGAGACGCTCTACGGCGAGAGCAAGAACGAGCCGGCGGTCCCACTCCTGCTCGAGCGCCTCGGCGTCGCGTTCACGGGGAGCCCCGCGCAGACCTTGCGAAGCTGCCTCGCGAAGGGCGAGGCCACCGCGCTCCTCCGCGCCGCCGGCGTCCCGGTCCCCGGCAGCATGTGCCTCGCGTCCGCGGACGCGAGCGTCGGGCTGGATGCCGCGCTCTCCTACCCGGTGATCGTGAAGCCCGAGCGCGAAGACGGATCGGTCGGCATCGGCGTGGACTCGGTCGTCCACGACGACGAGGGGCTCCGTCGCGCCGTCCGCGCGATCACCGAGGGTCTCGGGCAGCCCGCGCTCGTCCAGACCTACGTGCCCGGGCGCGAGATCGCCGTCGCGCTCGTCGGCTACCCCGAGCCTCGCGTGCTCCCGCCCGGCGAGATCACCTTCGACGCAGAGACGTTCGAGGGGCGCGCCCGCGTCCTCACGTACGCCTCGAAGTGGGACGAGGCGTCGCCGGACTACGGCGCCACCCGCTCGGTGGGCGCGGCGGCCTCGCCTCCACTCCTCTCGCGCCTCGCCGCCGTGGCGCGCCGCGCGTTCGACGCCGTGGGCATGCGCGACTACGGGCGCGTCGATCTCCGGCTCGACGAGACAGGAAAGCCCTTCGTGATCGACGTGAACCCGAACTGCGACGTGTCCACCGGCGGAGGCTTCGCGAAGGCAGCGGCGCGCGCCGGCCTCTCCTACGACGCCGTGGTGGGCCTCATCGCGACCTCCGCGCTCGCACGCGCGCCCGCCGGCCAGGGCGCATGATGCACGTTCGTGAAGGACAGCCGGAGGACGCGGCCCAGCTCGAGCGTCTGCTCGGCGACGTCCCCGGGATGCCGGACCGGATCCGCGCAGCGGCGCGCGAATCGCTCCGCGAGGCGCTCGCGGGGCGCCGTTGCCTCGTCGCCGGACGACCGGACGAGCCGCCCGCGGCCTACCTCACCTTCGACCCCGTGCCTCTCGCGCGCTCCGCGACGGACATCGGGTGGCTCGTTCCGTCCCACGATCCGGGCGGAAAGCCGAAGGACGCGGTCGAGACGCTCGTCGCGGCGCTCCGAGACGGCCGCTTCGGCCCGAGCAGCATCGTCCGCTTCTCGTCCGGGCACTGGCAGCGCGGCGGCCTCGACGCGCACGTGCTGGACGCGGCGGGCATGGCGCGCGCCGGCGCCGTGGAGTCGTTCTTCGGGCGCGGCGACGACCTCGTCCTCTTCGTCGCGCGCCCGCCTCGGAGCGGCCTCTCGGCGTTCGATCCGACGAGCGCCGCAGCGCTCTACGACGCCGCGTTCGCGTACCGCGACTTCGCGTTCGAGCGCGACTTCCTGCTCGCCTGCGCCGCCCGGTTCGGTACGCGCAAGGTCTTGCGCGCGGCGTCGTGGGGCTGCTGGACGGGCCGGCACCTCCTCGCCCTCGCCGACCGCGGGATCGACGCCGTCGGCATCGACGAGGCCTCGGAGGCGCTCGCGCTCGCCGACGCGACGTTCCGTGAAGACTGCGAAGGACCGAACGACGCCACGTGGGTCCTCGCGCGCCTCGACGAGCCCGTCGGCGAGCCGCAAGTGGACCTCTCGTTCGCGATGCTCTCCGCGGTGCACCGGGTCGGCAGCGCGGAGTCCATGGTGCGCCACCTCCGGAGCGTCGCCGCGCTCCTCGCTCCCGGCGGCGTGCACGTCATCGAGGCGACGCTCCCGGCCGATGCCACCCGCGAGGGCAACACGCAGACCGTGTGGACGGAGCGACGCGGCGACCTGGAGATAACCTCGCGCTTTCGCATCCTCGTCGAGCGTCGCGCCCGCTCCGGCGCCGTCCCGACCGTGCTCGACGTCCGCTGCAAGCAGAGCGGAGACGAAGGCGTGCTCGGCTCCTTCCACCAGGAGGAGCTCTGGATCGTGCCCGACGAGGCGGGCTGGCGTGACCTCGTCGCCCGCGCGGGCGGGTTCGCGATCGCCGCGATCCTCGGGGACTTCCAGCTCGACGTCCGGTGGGACCAGGCGGGCGCCTGGCGCATGATCCTCGTCCTTCGGCGCACGGAGGACAGCACAGCGGAGCCATGAAGACGCAGAGCTTCGATCTCTTCCCGGTGCTCCTCCAGGTCTTCGACTTCGAAGACGACCCGGAGCTCAACGACGCGCTGCTCCACGCGGCGCGCACCGAGCCGGAGCTGCTCGTGTCGACGACGGGCAAGAGCGTCCTCGCCCGGAGAGATCCGTGGGTCGCGAAGCTCCGAGCCAGGTACGACGCCGCTATCAGCGCGTACCTCGCGGACGCCTACCCGGGGCGCACCGAGCCGTTCGACCTCGAAGCCTACGTGTTCTTCAACTACACGAACGGCTCGTCGTTCACGCCGGTCCACGACCACCTCGTCGAGGCCGACCTCGTCTGTATCTACTACGCGCTCGCGCCGGCGCGCGAAGAGCGACACGACACCTCGTACTACCGGATCGACGAAGGCGTCCTCGTCCTCCACGATCCCCGCGCGGACGCGCGCGTCGATCGTCGGCGTCCGGAGACGCGCGATCACTTCCGCGTGCATCCGCGCTCGAACCGCCTCGTCGTCCACCCGGCGCACGTCCGGCACTCGGTCACCCCCAGCTCCGGATTCGAGCGTCTCGCGGTCACGTGCGCGGTGGCGGTCGATCGCAAGGATCTCTTCGAGGGCTACGTGCGCTACCCGCTCGCCGCGTCCAAGCGCCCATGAGCCGCAGCGGGCGTGAGGACGCGTTCGCGGAGGGGTCGCTCGTCGCGCAGCTCCTGCGGATCGCCGTGCCGCTGACGCTCAGTTCGAGCGTCCGCTACGGCGTCGATCTGTCGAACGCCTACTGGGTCGGCAAGCTCGGCGTGGTCTCGCTCTCGATCGTCACCGCGCTCGGGACCTTCATGTCTCTCTCGAAGATGTTCGGCGGCCTCACGAGCGCGGGCACCTCTGCCGTCGTCGGTCGCATGATGGGCGAGGGTCGGACGCGCGAGGCGGTGCGCGTCGCGCAGAAGGTCACGGCGGTCACGCTCGCGCTCGGCCTCCTCGTCGCCCTCCTCGCGCTCGCGGTGTCGCCGCTGGCGCTCGACGCCCTTCGCTTCGAGGGAGCGGCGCGCATCGACGCGACGCGGTACCTCTGGGTCCTCGTCGGGGGCCTGCCGGCGTCGTTCGGGATGATGAGCATGAACGGCGTGCTCGTCGGCCTCGGGCGCCCCCGCGCGAGCATGGTGGCCAGCACGGCGGCGCTCGTCGTGGGCTTCGCGGTGACGCCCGTCATGCTGCGCGTCCTCGAAACGGGCGTCTGGGGCTCGGGCCTCGCGCAGGTCCTCGGAGACACGACCGGCTACCTCGTCGGGCTCTACGCGCTCACGTCGCACGCGCGGAGCGAAGGGGGAAGCCTCCCCTGGCGGAAGCGCTTCCAGAAGCTCCGCGAGCTCTGGCCGGTGGTGCGGATCGGGGGTCCGCTCACGGCGGACGCCGTCATCCACGGCACGGTATGGTTCGGGCTCGTCGCGTTCCTGGCGCGCTACGGCAGCGAGTACGTCGCGGCGCAGGGCGCGGAGGAGAGGCTGACGCAGATCCTGAACCTCCCGACCGAGGGCATCGCTCCCGCGGCGGCGACGCTGGTGGGGTTCATGCTCGGCCGGGGCCGGCGGTCCGACGCCCTCAAGGTCGTCTGGCTCGCGCTCTCGATGGTCGCCGCGGTCGCGCTCGTCGGCGCGACGCTGCTGCGCCTCACGCCGGCCCCCGTCGTGGCGTGGCTCTGCAACGATCCCGGGTTCGTGAACGTCGGCGTCGAGATGCTCGCGATCGCGGCGTTCGGCCTCGTGTTCCTCGGCGCGCGCGACGTCATGGAGGCGAGCTTCGGCGGCATCGGCAACACGGTCCCGCCCGTCGTGATCGGGCTCCTGGTCGCGCTCTCGCGCTTCCCCCTCGCTTGGCTCATCGCGGTGAAGCTCGGACGGGGCGGGCTCGGCGTCGCGTGGGCGGTCAACGGCTCGCTCGTCGTGCAGACGGTGCTCCTCGTCACGTGGTTCCTCGCCAGGTGGAGGCGCCTCGAGGCGAGGCCGATCGAGCACATTCCGCAGTCCATCGCGCCACCGGCGATGCCCGCGGGCGATCACGCCGCGTGACGCGCTGCGGGTGCCAACCCGTTGCGCGCGCGCTCGTGGTCGCGATACCGTCGAGGAGGGAGTGACGTGTGACGCCCACGAACTGCACGCGCTGCGGAGCCATCGTCGACCCGGTCGCGCTCGCTTGCCCGTTCTGCAAGACGACGACGCCGGCCGGCGTGGCGGCGCACCAGCGCGCCGAGCAACAACGCGCCTACGAGGCCGCGCACGCCGCGCACGCGAGCCAGCAGGAGGCCGGGGC
>JALHPN010000035.1 GCA_022842465.1 Polyangiaceae bacterium
GGTCGACGGGGCGGCGTCCTCGGCCGCGCCGCGCCCGGCGTCCGCGGCGCCGCCCGAAGCGTCGGGGTCCGATGCGGGAGGGGGCACCCCGTCGCCCGCGCCCCCACACGCGACGAAGCCGCTGGACAGGGCGAGGCCGAAACCGAGGACAAAAAGCCGCGTGGCGCGAACGTTCATCTCGACCTCCGAGCGAGGTTGGACGGCCCTTGCCCCGCGCCATTCAGGCAGGTGACGCGTGGCGACGAAAGCGCGCGGACGTGACGAGTTGGGGCGGAACCGAGAGCTCCTCGCCGAGGCTCGACGACGGCTTCAGATCAGGGCGTCCACATGGGCGGCCGTCAGTTGCTTGATCGCGTGGTTGTCGCGGCTCTTCGAAGAGGTGTCGTGGGCGTCCATGGCGTATACCGCGCTGCCCGTCGGCCTCTCGATTCGATCGATCGTGGGGTACCGGCCCAGCGTTCTTCGCGATGCTCTTCTGGTTCATGTCGGTCGCCGGGAGGCGCTGACCGAGCGACGCGAAGATGCCGTCGTGCGCTACCCGTCCGCCTCGATGACGAGCTCGCTCGGATTCTCGGGGTGCACGCGCAGCGACACCGTTCCTTGGAGGACGCTCTGCGCGCTCCTGCCGAGATGCGTCGCGGTCGCTTCGTAGGGCTCGCGTCCGGGCACGCGGACGAGGAGTGTGTACCGCATCACCGGGATGGTTCCCATCCTCGTGCCGGTCGGGGCGGCGCCTTGGATCTGCCCGGTCGCTTGGAGGCCGTTCACGTGGAGCCACTTCGTCTTGTCTGCGGTCGCCTTTGTCGCGAAGCCGATCGCGGCGAAGAGCAAGCCGACGAGCGCGATCAAGAGGCCGAAGCCGAGGTAGCGCCAGCGGTCGCCGAGGACGGTGGGGTCGACGGGGCCGAAGAAGGTGGAGACCCCGATCCCGAAGAGCGCGAGACCACCCAGGACGAAGAGGACGCCGAGCGGAATGAAGCCGTAGTGAAGACCGCCGCTCGACCGGCTCGCAGCGTCCGCTCCCGCCGTCGCGGCGAACGTGGCTGCCGCCTGGGGATGGCTCTGGGCGCACAGCTTCCAGTCGGGGTAGCTCTCGATCACGCGCAGAATCGTCTGCCGCGCGTCGCCGCCGGCGCCGAAGCGGTCGCGCAAGAGGGCCACCGCGGCCTCGACCTGCCCGAGGCGCTCGAGAGCGTTCGCCCGCAAGACGGTGCAGACGTCGTCCGAGGCATCCTCGATCGGAACGTCGCGCGGGCCTCGTCCGAGCACGGTCAGGACGCTATCCATGTCGCCCTTCGCGGTATCGATGAACGCGCGCGAGAAGCGCCACTCGCTATCCATCGAGAGATCGTCCGACCGCGCATCGCAGGGCGCGAGCCACGCCTCGGCCGCGTCGAGGTCTCCCGCGCGCGCCGCCGCGCGCGCGAGGAATCCGCGGAGGACCTGCCTGTGGCGTGGCAGCGTCACGACGTCGAGCGCGCCTTCGAGCACCGATCGCTGGCGAAGCTTGTCGTCGCGGTCCTTGAAGTGCTGCGCGATGACCATCGAGAGGAACAGCAAGCGCTCCGCGGCGTCGAAGTCGTTCGGATTCGTCCGCAGCTCTTGCCGTGCGCCGTTCCAGATCGAGACGGCCTCCTCGACCTTCCACGCTGCGAGCCCTCCGTCCGCCATCACGTGCGCGAGGTTCGGCGGCGGCAGGAGCGGCTTTCCGTCTTGCATCCGGAGGCGCGCGATGCGCTCCGCCTCCGCGATCGGTGCGCGGCCCGGCGCGACGACGATCTCGCTGCGCACCGCCATCACGTTCTCCGCGTTGCAGAAGCGGCAGCGAAAGCTCCCGCCCGCGACGGTCGCCTGATGCGGCGCCCCGCATCCGTCACAGGCCGCGACGCGAAACGCGTAGCTGAACGAGGTGTCCACGAGAGGACGTTATCCTGGTCACGCGCCCCCGAGGGAATCCGCGTTGCCAGCGCGTCGTCGCATGCGCGACACTGACGCGTGACCACTCCCGAGCACGTGCACCCGGGCGCGCCGACTTCGAGCCCGACGCCATGGCGCCCGCGGCGGCTCGTCGGCAGGGACAGCGAGACTCGAGAGATCAGCGAGAGCGTCACCTCGGCTCCCGTGACGACGCTGCTCGGACCTGGAGGCGTGGGCAAGACCGCGCTCGCGATGACGGTCGCGGCGGCGTGCTCCGCGGACTTCCCGGGGGGAGTGACCGTCGTGTGGCTCAGCTCCGTGCGCTCGCCCGATCTCGTCGCGGCCGAGGTGGCCGCCCAGCTCGGGTTGCCGAGGTCGGGCGGGCAGTCGTACGAGGACGCGCTCACCCGCTGGCTCTCCGAACGCGACGCGCTCCTCGTGATCGACAACTGCGAGCACGTGGTGTCTGCCGTCGCCGATCTCGCCGCCGCGCTGACGGCGCGACTCCCTCGGCTTCGCGTCCTCGCGACGAGTCGAGAGCCGCTCTGGATCGACGGCGAGGTGACCTACCGACTGGCCCCGCTGGCCGTGGTCGGGCCCGACGCGAGCCTCGAGGAGGTGGCGGAGAGCGCCGCGGTGCAGCTGTTCCGGGAGCGCGCCGGGGCGCGGGCGCGCGGAGCGTTCGACACCGAGCGCGCCTGCCGTCTCTTCGGGGAGATCTGCCGCCGCGTGGACGGGCTGCCGCTCGCGATCGAGCTCGCCGCCGCGCGCGTGGCCGCCCTCGATCCCGAGGACATCGCCTCGCATCTGGACGATCTCTTCGCCCTGCTCCCGCAGCCCGCACGGCGCGCCGACGGTGCCCAGCGCTCCCTCCTCGCCACCGTGGAATGGAGCGACGCGCTGCTCGGCGAGGAGGAGCGGCGCCTGCTCCACCGCCTCGGCGTGTTCGCCGGCAGGTTCGACCTCGCGGCGGTCAAGGAGGTCTGCGCGAGCGACGGGCAGTCCGCCGCGCGCGTCGCGGATCTCACCGCGAGGCTCGTCGAGAAGTCGCTCCTGCTCAAGCTCGGCGAGGGCGGCGGCTACCAGCTGCTCGAGACCATCCGGCAGTACGCCGCCGCGCAGCTCACGGCCGCCGGCGAGGTCGACGCGGTCCGCGAACGTCACGCGCGCTTCTACCTCGGTGTCGCCCTCCAGGCGTGCGGCGGCCTGATGACCGGGAACGAGCGGCCACACCTCGACGCGCTCGGACGCATCGACGACAACCTGCGCGTCGCGCTCGCGCGCCTTCTCCTGATCGACCCGCCGGCGGCTCTGGAGCTCTCCGCGGCGCTCCTCCCTTCGTGGTGGATTCGAGGCAGGCTCCGCGAAGGCATCGGCTGGATCGAGCAAGCGCTCGCCGCCGCGCCGGACGCCCCGCCCGAGCTCCGCGCGACGGCGCACTTCGCCCATGGCTTCCTCATCGCGCAGGACGCCGACGACTGGGGGGCTGCCGCCAGGTCGATCGATCTCGGCATCGAGCTCCTCGCGAGCGCGAGCGAGCCGCCGCCGGTCCTCGCCATGCTCATCGCCCTCCGCGGGGAGTGCGACCTCTACGGAGGAGACGCGGAGTCCTACTCGGCGCGCGCCGAGGCGGCGCTCGAGATTGTCCGCCGTCACCCGGACGCGCGCGACGGGTGGCCAGGGATGTTCTGCATGTGGCACGTCGCGAACGGGAAGCACGAGAGCGGGGACGCGGACGCCGCGATCGCGATCTTCACCGAGTGCGCGGAGATGGCCGGCCGCGCAGGCGTGCGCGTCGTGGAGATGGTGTCCTGCAACGCGATGGGGGAGATATGGGACGAGCGCGGAGGCCTCGACGAAGCCCGCCGGCTCTGGGAGCGCACCCTCCGATGCCGGCGCGAGATCAACGCGGTCGACGTGGGCCACCTCCACGGCTCGATGCCTCTCACCCTGCTCGCGCTCGCGCGCGTGGTCGCGAAGCAGGGGGATCTCGCGATGGCGTCGAAGCTCCTGCGGGAGGCGCTCCCGATCGCGCAGGAGATCCGCGACGAGGCGACGGCGGGGCAGATCGCGGCGCTCCTCGCGCAGACCTCGAACGTCGAGTCCGCGGGGAGGGCGACGCTCCAGCCGGAGGGCGGCGTGTGGCACGTCGCGTTCAACGGCAAGAGCGTTCACGTGCCGGACATGAAGGGGCTCTGGCACCTCCGCGAGCTCGTCTCGCGCCCGCGCGTGCCCGTTCCTTCGCTCTCGCTCCTCGCGGCGCCCGCCGAAGAGCCGGTCTTGGTGACCGACGCCGGGCCCATGCTCGATCGCGAAGCGCTCCGGCAGTACCGCGCGCGCCTCGCCGAGCTGGACGAGGAGCTCGACGACGCCGAGGCCAAGCACGACGCCGCGCGTTACGCGAAGCGCAGCGCGGAGCGCGACGCGCTCCTCCAGGAGCTCGCGCGGGCGACGGGCCTGGGCGGCAAGTCGCGGCGGGCCGGCTCGCCGACGGAGAAGGCGCGCCTCAACGTGACGCGGACGATCCGCCACGCCGTCACCCATCTGTCGACGGCGCTCCCGGAGCTCGCGGCGCACCTGGACGAGTCGCTCGCGACCGGCGTCTCGTGCTGTTACGAGCCGCGCGTCAACATCGCCTGGACGACCTAGTCCGGTCCGTTCGTTCCGAACGAACCGTGGACGGACGAGGAACGAACGCCTCTCGCTCGTGGAGGAAATGACCATGAGCAACGTGGAGTTGGTGAAGGGCGTGTATGCGGCGTTCGGCGTCGGGGACGTCCCGAAGGTGCTCGGGGCGATGCACGCGCAGATCACGTGGACGGAGACCGCCGGCTTCGTGTACGGCGGTGTCTACCGGAGCCCGCAGGCCGTCCTGGAGAACGTGTTCGCGAAGATCGCCGTCGACTTCGAGTCGTTCGCGGTCGACGTCGGGCGGCTGATCGACGCAGGCGACGTCATCGTCATGGAGGGGCACTACGTCGCCAAGGGCAAGCGGACGGGCAAGAGCGTGCGCGCGGCGGTCGCCCACGTCTTCGAGATCTCGGACGGCAAGATCGTCCGCTTCGACCAGTACGTCGACAGCGCCACGATCAACGCAGTCCTCGGCGCGTCGCGGCGCGTCGACCGCTCGATTTGCGGCACCGAGCGCCAGTGATCGTGCGCGTGGTCGGCCCGCGGAAACGCGATACCGTTCCGCGCATGGCCATCGTCCTCCACCATCACCCCTGGTCCCGCGCCGCGAACGTCGTCTGGATGCTCGAGGAGGTCGGCGTCGACTACCGGATCGAGCATGTCGACATCATGAAGGGCGCGCAGAAGGCGCCCGAGCTCGTGGCGCTCAACCCGATGGGCAAGCTGCCCGTGCTCGTCGACGGCGACGCCGTCGTGACGGAGTCCGCCGCGATCGCGCTCTACCTCGCGGATCGCTACGCGCCGAACGTGCTCGCGCCGGCGGTCGACGCTCCGTCGCGCAGCACGTACCTGCGCTGGACGCTCTTCGCGCCGTCGGTCATCGAGCCGGGCGTGATGGCGAGGGCGAACGGCTGGACGTACAAGGCGAGCCAGGCGGGATGGGGGGAATGGGAGGCGATGCTCGCGGCCATGGAGTCGGCGATCGCGCGCGGACCGTTCGTGCTCGGTGACCGCTTCTCGATGGCGGACGTCGTCTTCGGCGGGACCCTCCGCTACATGCTGATGGTGAAGTCGCTCGAGCCTCGTCCGACCTTCGCGGCGTACGTCGAACGTCTCGCCGAGCGTCCCGCATGCCGCCGCGCCGACGCGAAGAACGCGGACATCGCGAAGGCGCACGGGCTCTAGGCTCGATCGGTTCCGGTCGACGACGTCACCGCGCGGACGTCGCCGGGCCGGCGTCCTGCGCCGCGCGCGGGACGGCCTGGAGCTCGGCGCACCACTCGATGTGCGGCTCGTAGCCGAACGACACGTCGCGTGAGAAGCGAAAGACGTACGCGACGCCCCGATCGGGTCGGCACGGCTGCGACAGCTGCACTCGCAGCTTGCAGCTCTCGTCTTCGGACGCGAGCTCGCACCAGCCGGCCTGGCAAGGGCTGCACGTGACGTCTTTGGGGCAGGGAGCGCAGGGCGGGCTGTAGCAGCCGGCGAAGACGGCCCGCACGTGGGCGGACGCGAGCGCAACGGGCGAGGTGGACCTCGCCTCGGCGCACGACAGCGTCCCCGGTGGCGCTTCGGAGATCGTCGGCATCGGGGGAGGGGGTGGCTCGGGTGGGACCGCCTGGCGCGCACACGCCGACGCCACGACCGCGATCACCGTCGACGCGACGAGCCACGCGCGCGAGCCGTGCCGATGCAAGCGGACCATGGCGGGAGCCTACATCCTCGGTCACCGGGCCATGCAGCCCATCGCGCTCCGGGCGACGGGCAGGGGCGTCGTGTCTCTCCAGGTGATGCTCATCCCGTTCACCTCACCGACCTCGACGACCGCCGTGACCGTCGCGTCGGCGCCGCCGATCGCGTAGACGCGCCCGTTCGCGAAGACCGCGCAGAGGTGCCGACGGACGACCCTCATAGGGGTCGACGGCTCCCACGCGAGCTGCTGCGTGGCGTTCGGCGAGCCGATGAACACGGAGTTGGTCGCGTCGCTCGCCGAGTCGTCGCCTCCGAGGACGAAGACGCGGCTGCCGTCGGTGACGACGCCGAAGGCCCAGAGGGGCTTCGGGAGGCTGCCCGCCGTGATCCACGGCGTGAGCGACGCGTCGGGGCCGTGGGACGTCATCCATGTGCTCGCCGTGATGGCGAATCCGCCATCGCCGCGACCGGCGCCACCCAGGGCGTAGAGACGCGAGCCGAGCGCGACGAGCCCGAAGTCGGACATGGCGACGGGCAGCGTTCCGACGACCTTCCACGGCTGGACGGTCGAAGGCGTCCCGCTGATCGGTGCGGCCACCACCGAGTCATTGAATCCCGTGTCGCTGACCCTGCCGCCCCCCACGTACACGCGATCCCCCATGAACGTACCGGGAGCGGCCCAGCGCCCGCTGTTCAGGCCGAGGCCAGGGGCCCCCTGCCAGGCGCCCGGCGGATCGCCTGCCGCCACGCCGACGTCTTCGCGGGTGGAGGTGAAGCCGGACTGGGGTTGGCCGATGCTCCTGCCGTTGCCTCCGGCGATGACGAGCGGCCCTCCCGGGACATCGACGGTGGTCATGTAGGACCGGATGATGTCGAGCGCCGGCGCGGGCTCCCAAGGTCCGAGCGACCCGTCGGCGAGGATCGACGCGCGCCGCGCCTCGAGCACGTGCTGTTCGAAGCCGTCGACGTTGGTCACGCCGCCGAAGACGTAGAGCTTGGTCGCCGGCACCGCGGCCGCCTCGGGCGCAGCGTCGGCCGCGCCATCACCTCCGCCACCGTCGCTTTCGCCGTCTCGTCCGCCGTCTTGTCCGCCGAGCGTGCCGGCGTCGCCGCCGTCCGAAGCGTCGAAGCTCGCGCACGCCGCCGGCACGAGCATGGCGAGGGCCAGGGCCGCCGGGACGATGAGGAACCGCATCGGCGTCATCGTATCGCCGCTGCCTCGAGGAGCGGGCCAAGATCGCGCGGGCACCGCGTCGACGAGGTGCCGGCCGCGGCGTCACCTCTCGCCGGCACGGTCGCGAGCGTCGCCGTCAGCTTCGCGACGAGAGTGCCGTCGCCGAACACCTCGGACTCGACCGCAGAGAGTCGAACGCGGGCGAGGACCGTCGGCTCGTCGACGGCTCGCTCCGGCATGAGGCCTCCGATGGTAGCGGCGGGGATCGCCTCGGGCGAGACCCCGCCGAGGGCGTGGCACGCGGTCCGGCGCGGTGAGCACCTGGTGCGCGACACGCGGCGCCTGGTACGCGACGCGCGACACCCGGTACGCGACCCACCGCACCTGCGGATCGGGTGCCGGCACCTGGGGATCTGTCGAGAACACCAGGGGCGAATCGCAACGCCGTGGCATCTCGCAACGCGTTGAAGTTCTGAGCGTTTCGCGGCCGGAGCGGGAAGAAAGCCGACGCTCCCGCCATAGATCAAGACGTGAGGTCCCGTGGCGTCGTCCTCGTCGTGCTCGCGCTGCTGTTCGCGCCAGCGAGCGCCCGCGCCGACGCCGAGGACGAGCACGCGGGGGCGGCTACCGGCCGACGCGAGGTCTCCGCTCGGCGCTTCGAGATGTGGTTCGGCGGCACGATGTTCGCGCCCTCGCTCCGTGACGCTCGCTTCTCGGGCGCAGGCACGTCCCTCGGCGGTCGTGTGTCGGTCGACCAGACCGGCCGTGAGCTCGGGCTGCGGATGCCGACGTTCTACGGCGCAGAGCTCGGCGTCGCCTACCGCCATACCTACGTCGCTGCCGGGCTCACGGCCTTCATGGCGACAGCCGCCGGCGGCGCCGACGCGACGCCGACGAACCGGTACGTGGCGGGGCTCGCGAGCCCGGGCAACCCGATCGCCTTCGGCGGCGCCGTCGAGATCCTCGGCGCGATCCCGATCGGTCCCTTCACGGCGAGCCTCGGAGGTGTCGCTGGGCTCCGGGCGTTCCAGGTTCCGCTCCACGGCTTCGCGCCTTCCGTGTGCCGGGAGCGAGGCAGGGCGTTCGCGTGCTCGACGGACGCCACGACCCACGCGCTCCCGTTCGTGCAGCCGCGCGTGCGCCTCGACGTGGCCCTCGACGAGGCGCGCACCTTCTTCGTCGGCGGATACGTGGGCATGGAGGTGCTCGGCGACCCCAGCCTGGCGGCGGGGCTCATGCTCGGCTTCCGCGCCGCGAACCTCAGCTTGTGAGCCGCACGCAGAAGCCCGGCGCGCAACCGGGCTAGACCAGCGCGCGAGAAGGTGGTGAGGAGGTCGGGACGCCGTCGCATGACAGCGGCTCACAGGGTCCTCCAAATCGACGTGCGCACGGGTCATGGTTTCTTGAAGCGGGATGACGACACGTCACCATGGGGGTCCGGAGGTTTCATGATCCTCACTCGTTTCGTTCCTGCGACGCTCGTCCTCGCCCTCTCCCTCTCCTCCCTCGGTTGCGCGAGCCCGACGGAGGAGCCTGCGTCTCCAACGACGGAAGAGCCCAGCGAAGCGGCCGCGCCGCGCGAGGCGTCCTCCGAGACGACTCCCGCGCCGCCCCCCGACATGGGGGACCTGGAGATGCGGAGGCAGGGGCCCTGGGAGCCGCACTGAAGGGACCGACTTCCGGCGACAGGGCGTCGGGCGCCTCCTCTACCAGGAGCTCACGGAGCGGTGCGGGCGCGTCGAGCCGAGCCTCCGAAGCGTCGGGTCGACGATCCGCGCGGGGAAGACAAGACTCGAACGGTCTCGAGGGCTTGCGGTCCTCGCAGAAAAGAAGACGGACAGAAGCGTTAGGGAGTGACCTCCGCCGGCGAACACCGGAACAGAAGGAGCTTCCGTCCATGACTTCCCGTTCGTTCGTCGTCCTCGCTCTCCTCGTCTCTTCCGCCGCGGCGTGCTCGGCGCCCGAGCCCGAGCCCCCCGCGCGCAGCGAGGGCGCCGTCTCGGGTGGATCCGCGCGCGCCGACGAGTCCTCCGACGGGGGCACGGCCGCGCAGCCGGAGCCCGTCGCGTGTCCGCCGATCGCGCCGCCGCAGTGCGCGGCAAACGAGGAGCTCGCGAGCGATCCCGAGGACCCTTGCTCCGCGTTCTGCAAGCCGATGGCGTGCCCACCGATTGCTCCGCCGACCTGCCCGCCGGGCCAGGAGCTCGCGAGCGATCCGAGCGACCCCTGCTCGGCGTACTGCAAGCCGAAGGCGTGCCCGCCCGTCGCGCCGCCGATCTGCGCGGCGGGGGAGAAGCTCGCGCCCGACCCGGCCGACGACTGCTTCTCGATCTGCGTGCCTGAGTGACGGCCGGTGCTAGACCTGCGTGGTGCGCTTCGCTGTTCATGCGGTCGCGGTCGGCGCGCTCCTCGCGGGGTGTGATGCCGCGTCGAGCCCCGCGACGACGCCCGCGCGCGCGCCCGTCGATGACGCCGACACGGTGGTGACGGAGGAGGCGCGCGACGCCGGCGAGCAGGACGCCGTCACCCCTCCGCCGGAAGCCTGCCCTTCCTCGTCGCCGCGGCAGCTCGCGTTCCTCTCGACGGGCACGTGCACGGACGTCGCGGGTACGTCGGGCAACTGGCGCGCGCGTTCGCTCTTCGAGGGGGCGCCCGACGTCGTGCGCTCGCGGGCGTGCGGCTACACGTGGTCGAGCCCGGGGGGCGCACCGCCCGAACGTGCCCCGCTCGTCGCGCTCGCGCCTCTGCAGCTGACGTCCGATTGCGAGCCCGTCGGCATCCTGGCGCGGCGCGGCGTCGTCACCGAGATCGTGAGGGACGCTACGACGGCCGACGTCGACGTGCCCACGGGCGTCACCGGCTGCGACGTCTGCGGGAAGATCCTCGAGCGTCACGTCTACCTCATCCTCCCCGTCGACCCGACGCTCGATCGCTCCGTTCTCGCCGTCGGGACGACGAGCGGCGCGCTCGTCGGCTTTCACCTCACGCGCCCGAGCCCCCGCGTCCAGGTCTTCGCCGTGGAGCTGCCCGACGTCGAGGGTCGGACATACGCGTCCAAGGTCTCGGTCCTCGCCGCGCCATGATCGTCGCGCGGCGGGCGGCGACGATCGCGGTGATCGTCGCGCTCTCGGGCTGCCGGAGAGGGGCGAGCGGCGCAGGGCTCGACACGGACGCGAGCTCGTCTGCGCTCGACGTTCGCGTGTCGGGGTGCGAGGCGGTCGTCCGCGCGACGGGCGGCATCGTCTGCGAGCTACCCGCCGACCGGACCGTGCGGGTCGCGACGCGGTCGGCGGAACACCCGACGTTCGTCGAGGGCGCGCAGCCGCTCGACGTGTCGCCGCGTCAGGGAGGCGTGCTCGCGCGCGTCCGCGTCGCGCCGGGCGCGCACACCGTCGTCGTCGCTTCTGCAGGCGCCACCGCGCGTATCGCGGTGAGCGATCGCCGGGCGATCGCCTGGCTCGACGAGGCACAAAGCCTCCGCAAGCAGGGGCGATCCGCCGAGGCCGCGGCTCGCCTCCGCGAGGTGCCGCCGGACGATCCTGACCACGCCTTCGCCGAGAGCCTGCTCGCCCGCATCGAGCTCGCGAGCGGGCGCGTCGAGGACGCGACCACGCGGCTCCGCGCGTCGATCGCGGCGCACCGCCAGCGGGGTCGCATCTCCCAGGGCGCGGACGACGCCTTCGCACTCGCCTTCGCGCTGAACCAGCGCAGCCACGACTACGCAGGCGCGCGCGAGGCGCTCGCGCTCGCCAGCTCCGATCTCACCGACTACGCCGACGGTCGCGCACGTCACGCGTACTACGCCGGGACACTGGCGATCGAGACGGGAGACGTTCGGACGGCCCTTCGCTCTCTCGAACGCGCGCGCGCCGACGCCCACGCGCTCGGTCTCGCCGCCCTCGAGCGCAACGCGAACGTCGCCCGCGCCCTCGAGCTCGCCGAGCTCGGCCGGGTGTCCGAAGCCGCTTCCGAGCTGCGCGCGATCGCCTCTGCGAGCGAAGGGACGGCCTGCGAGCAGGCGGAGGTCTGGATCGACCTCGGGTATGTCGCGCTGCTCGCGAAGATGCGCGGCGATTCCGCCGAGGACGCCGCGCCCCCGCTCGCACGCGCGCTCGAGCTGCTCTCGGCGGGGCACTGCGACGTGTACCTGGAGGTCGCTGCGCTCGGCGACCGTGCGCACGCGGCGCTCCTCGCGTCCGATCTCGCCGTGGCGAAGGCCTCCATCGCGCGCGCGCGATCGATCGGCGCCACGCGCGGCAGCGAGCTCGCCTTCCTGACCGAGCTCGAAGGCCGCGTGGCCCTCGCCGAGCGACGCGCGGACGTCGCCCTCGCCCGCTTCGAGAAGGAGCTCGAGCTCGCGCGGGCGCTCGGATCGGCGGAGGCCGAGCTCCGCGCGCACCTCGGGCGGGGTGAAGCGCACGAGCTCGCGGGGCGCCTCGACGCCGCCCTCGGGGCGTATCGCTCGGCCGAGGACGTCGCCGACGCCACGAGCACCGTCGTGCCGCTCGGCGAGGGCCGCACCGCGTTCCTCGCGGAACGAGGTCGCGGCGCCACGCTCGCGGTCGATCTCCTCGTCCGCAGGGGGAAGACCGCCGACGCCCTGGCTGTCGCGCGTCGAGCTCGCGCCCGCTCGCTCGAAGGGCTCACGGCGCGCGCTCGGCGCGACGCGATGTCCGCCGCGGACGTGCACCGACTCGAGCGCGAGACGTCGGCGTACAGGCGCGCCCGCGCGGAGCTCGACGTGCAGGCGGCCGAGGACTGGAAGCTCGCCGCCGAGGAGCGATCCGCGAAGCGCGCAGCGAGGAGCTCGCGTCTCGGCGAGCTGCGCGCCGCGCTCGACGCCGCGCTCGCGTCGACACGGTCGGCGGTCGTGGAGCCTCCGGCCCTCGCGTCGGACGCCGCCTCCCTGCTCCTCGTCCCCGTACGCGACGGTACGATCGCGCTGCTCCACGACGCGGGCGAGACGTCGGCCGCGCGCGTCTCGGCCGACGGGCGCTGGGCGGAAGGGTTCCGCGCGAGCGTGTCACGGACGGGGCGGCTCCGCCTCCTCTCGGAGCACGACGATGTGGACGTGGACGCTCTCTTCCCCGGCGCCGCGATCGTCGTCGCGCTCGACCTGCCCTCGCCGGTGCGTCCCGAAGGCGCCGGTGCGCTCGTCGTGTTCGATCCGACGCTCGATCTGCCTGGGTCGCGCGACGAGGCGGACATCGTGACGTCGGCGATGCGGGCCGCCGGCCAGGAGGTGACCTCGCTCGGCGGGGGACGCGCGACGTCGGCCGCCGTTCACGACGCCCTCGAGCGCGCGGGGCACTTCCACTACGCGGGACACGGCGTCTTCGCGGGGCTCGACGCATGGGAGAGCGCCTTGCCGCTCGCCTCGGGGGGCCTGCTCGCGATCGGCGACATCGTCACCGCGAAGGCGCTGCCGCGGCGCGTCGTGCTCTCCGGCTGCGAGACCGGGCGCTCCGCGTCGGCGCGAAGCGTGTCCACGCTCGGCCTCGCGCGCGCGTTCGTCGTCGGCGGCGCCGACGTGGTGGTCGCGCCCGTGCGCGCCGTCGACGACGCCGTCGCCACGGAGGTCTCCCGCGCCCTCTACCAGGGAGAAGGAGGCGGAATCATGGCGGGCGACGCCTACGGGGTGGCTCGTGCCCTCGGGCGCGCGAAGGAGCTCGCCGGCGAGACGGGGGCCGGCGCGAGCGCGTATCGTGTCTTCACGCGATGACCGACGATGGTGACGTCACGCCCGCCGTGCTCGACGCGGCGCTGCGAGGCGACAAGCGTGCGCTCCGCGCTTTCGTCGCAGCGACCGCGCCGGTGATCGAGGCCCGCGTCCGCCGCGGCCTCGCGCGCGATCGCGGCGCGCGCGAGGGACGTGACGTGAGGCAGGAGGTCTCCGACATGACGCAGGACGTCTTCGCCGCGCTCTTCGCCCACGACGGCCGCACTCTCCGCGCGTGGGAGCCGGGCCGCGGCCTCTCCCTGCGAAACTTCGTCGGGCTGGTGGCAGAGCGTCGCGTCGCCTCTCTCCTCCGCAGCGGACGCACGAACCCGTGGCGTCACGTCCCCGAGGAGCTCGATCAGCTCGAGGGCGCCATCGAGCCCGATCCCGGGGCCGAGCCGCGGCTCGCCTCCCGCGAGGCGCTCGAGCTCGTGCTCGACGGGCTTCGTGCGTCGCTCTCGCCGCGCGGCCTCGTGCTCTTCCAGCGGCTCTACGTCGACGAGGAGCCCATCGCCGAGGTCGCGGCGAGCATGGGCATGACCGTCGACGCGATCTACATGTGGCGGAGTCGCGCCGCGAAAATCGTGCGTGGGCTCGCGTTGGAGACGAGCCGCGAGCCGCGAACACCGGAAGGGGAGCCCACGTGAACGACGACGAGCTGCTCCGACGAATCGGCCGGATCGCGAAGGAGCGGGACGAGGGGCTCGACGACGAGGCCGCCGGTGTGGCGCGCGATGACGTCGCTCACTCCAGGATCGCGGACCAGCTCGCGCGTGAGCTCTTGGGGCGGCGGCGACGCCCGGCGACCTGGGTCTACGCGAGCGCTGGGGGCGTCGCGCTCGCCGCGGCGGCCGCCCTCCTCCTCGTCCGCCCCGCGGACGACGCGTTGCCCCTCTACGCGGCGTCCGCCCCGGCGGTACGGACGATGCGTGGGCCCGAAGCCACCCCGGACGGGCGAGGATGCGAGCTCACTCTGACGGAGAAGGGCGAGGTCGTCGTCGAGCTCACGCCCGCCTCCGCGGTGCGCGGCCCGGTACACGCCCACGCCTGGGTCGTCGGTGACGGCGCGCCTTCGGCGTGGCCGGGCACGATGGAGGTCTCGTCGCAGGGCGCCGTGCGGCTCGAGGCGGAGGCTCGCGCTCTCCGGGGCGCGCGCGAGGTCGTCGTGGTCGTCGCACGGCGCGAGGGGCGGCTCACGCTCGATGCGTCGGGCGCGGACGTGAGGCGCCTCACGTGCGCCGTCCGCACGCCGTGACCTCTCCCGTTCCTCCGCCGCGAGTCTCGTCCGGGCTTCGGCGTCGCCGATCCAATCCAACCCTCACGACGTTGTCGAACCACTCGTGATCGGTCGGCGACAGTTCTTCGGATCGATGACCGTGCTGCTAGCGGCGTGTCGCAGCGAACACGCCCCCCCACCCGTGGTGCTCCCGTCGCCCGACACCCGGTCGGTGATCGGGCACGAAGCTGCGTTCGGAGAGCTTCGTCATCTGCGACGCATCCTCGAGGGGACGTCCGCAGGCGCGGTCTCGACGCGAGGTTGGGACAACCTGGAACAGACCGAGTGGCCGTTCTTCGCGCTCATCTTCTACGCAGACGCGGCGACGCGCTTCGCGAGTCTGCCGATGGCGGCGAGTCGACGTGAGGCCGTCATCGCGGAGGCTCGTTGGGCACTCGCACGGGCACACGCAGTCGGCATCGCGGGCGCCGATCCACTGCTTCCCCACGGACATCTGCTCCTCGCGTTGGAGCGATTCGCGCGCGAGGGCAGAGAGTCTGAGTCTGGCGAGTTGCGCGATCACCTTGCGAGCGACCTCGGGAGACGTTTCGCGGCCTCCGAGAGCGGAGTGTTGCCGAGCTATCCGTCAATGTGGTGGATGCTCGACCCGGTGCCCGCGCTTGCGGCGTTGACGTTGCGCGGAGCGGGCGCTGCTGCATGCGACCGGTGGGAGGCAACCGTCCGCGCCTCGGCGATCGATCCTGCGACTGGGCTCATCATTGCGGGATGGAATCCGGAACGCCGGAGGGCGATCGGCACACCGCGAGGATGCGCCTTGATGCTCGCGTTGCCCGACCTCTACGTCGTCTCGCCGCGTCTCGCGCAGGAGCAGTGGACGCGTGCTCGCAGGCATCTCGTAAGAACGGTTCAGGGGGTGACGGGCGTGCGTGAGTACCCAGACCCGATCGATCTGCCCGCAACGACCGATAGCGGGCGGATCCTCTTTGGTCTCGGCGAAGCGGCGAGCGGCTTTGGTCTTGCAGCAGCTGCAGCGGCAGAGGACATGGTCGTTCTCTCAGCGCTTCTTCGCAGCGCGCGTCGAGTGGCTCCCCCGACATGGCGCGGGGGCGAGCTGGTCCTCCCGGACGTACCGCCCGTCGGGCAAGCCGCCATCCTCCGCGCGAAGGTGTGGAACGCGTCGGCCGCCGCTGCCGCGGGGAGGGGGTAGGCGAGCTGTCCACCGAAGCGGAGCAAGGCCAGAAATCGCAACGCGCTTCCACGCGCGGCGCGTGGAGGGGCGCAGACACCTGTGACGTATTCACCAGAGGCGGACTTGGTCGAGTCTTCTTGGCGAGCCGGTCGAGGAACGGCGTTCCAGGTTCCGCTCCACGGCTTCGCGCCTTCCGTCTGCCGGGAGCGAGGCGGGGCGTACGCGTGCTCGACGGACGCCACGTGCGCGTCGACAACGGGTCGTCACTTCACGATGAGCGCGCGGCTCGCGCTCTCACGGCCCTGGTAGTTCGCACGGATCTGCGTTGCTCCGATGGCGACGCCGGTGACGACGCCGTTCGCGTCGATGGTGGCGACGTCCGTGTTGCCGATGTTCCACGTCAGGTCGGCGTTCCTCGTCACGTCGGCCGTCGTGCCGTCGGCGTACCGCACCGTCGCGGTCATCTGCTGCGTCTGCCCCCTGTCGAGCGTCCGATCGCCGCCGATGTCCAGATCGGAGATCGCCTTGCCGGTGTCGGCGTCGACCGTGTCGGCGTCACTGCTGCAACCGGGCGCGACGGCGACGGTGAGCACGAGCGAAGCAGCGAAGAACAAGCGCGCGAAGGCAGGCGTCATGATGGGTCTCCTCGAAGGTTCTGCCACCAGGTCTTCGCAAGCCCCGTTCCCAGCCTACCCGCCGGAAAGGCCCGTCACGGCGGGTGCGTAGCCCACGACGCACGCGCGCTTCTGTCACGCGTACGGGACGAATGCCACGGATCCGCCGGATGCGGGCTCACGTCCGCTTCGGATCGAGCAGCTGGCGAGGAAGGGATCGCCCGCGTCGGCTTGTCGACGAGCGCGCAGAGGAGCGGGCGGTCGGCGCGTCGTGGGAGAACTGCATCCGATCCGCGAAGGACGTGACCGGCTCCTCGAAGGAGACGCCGTGCGTCTTCCCGTTCGTGCGAGCCTTGGTCTCGTCCCAGACACGCCGCAACCCGCGCAGCGCGATGCTGGCGAACGCCATTCACCGCGAGACCGCCGACATGCGGCTCCGCACCGCACTCGGCTCCGCGCGCGACAGACGCAAAGCTGCTACCTACGAGCGTTCGATGACGGATGCATTCTCCGGAGGAGGTGAGCTCGGCGGCCGCATCCGATCGATGGACTGGTCGAAGACCCCGCTCGGCCCCATCGAACGCTGGCCGCAGAGCCTCAAGACCTCACTCAGCCTGATTCTCAGCTCGCAGCATCCGATGTGGATCGGATGGGGGCCCGAAGCGACGTTCCTCTACAACGACGCGTACATTCCCGTTCTCAGTCGAGCGAAGCATCCGTGGGCGCTCGGGCGACCGGCCGCCGAGGTCTGGGCCGAGATCTGGGACGTCTGCGGGCCTCTCGCAGACAAGGTGTTTCGATTGGCGGAGCCTACCTTCGTCGAAGACGTTCGCCTGTTCATGAACAGAAGGGAGTTCGTCGAGGAGACCTACTACTCGTTCTCGTACAGCCCCATTCGCGACGAGTCGGGGGGCGTTGGTGGACTCTTCTGCCCTTCGGCGGAGACCACCGCGCGCATCCTTCACGCGCGGCGACTGAAGACGCTCTCGGCGCTCACTGCCGGCACGCTCGTCGAGTCCACGATCGAGTCGGCCTGCACCACGACGGTGGACACTCTTGCCGAGAACACGGACGACGTTCCGTTCGCACTCCTCTATCTGATGAGTGACGATCGTACGCGGCTCCACCTCGCGCGAGGTTATGGGGTCTCGGGCGAGACGCTCGCGCCCGAAACCATCGAGTGCGCCACGGGACTGTCGACATGGCCCATCGCCGAGGTTGTTCGAACGGCGAAAGCGTCAGTCGTCGAGACGTCGAGCATCGACGGGCTCCCCATGGGCCTCGCCGACCAACGCATTCGTGAGGCGGTAGTCCTGCCCGTCCTCTCGTCGCACGCGCAGGAAGCACCGGTCGGCGTGCTGGTCATGGGCGTCAACGCGGCGCGGAAGCTCGATCCCGAGTACCAGACGTTCTACGACCTCATCGCGGCGCAGGTCGCGCGCGCGATTCACGGCGCGCGCACGGTCGAGACCGAGAGGCGCCGCGCCGACATGCTCGCCGCGCTCGATCGAGCGAAGACCGACTTCTTCTCGAACGTCAGCCACGAGTTCCGAACGCCGCTCACGTTGATGCTCGGCCCCATCGAGGACGCCGTCGCCAGCGCGGGCGCAGACGGGGTCTCTGCCCTTCGAGGTGAGTCTCTCGCTACCGTGCAGCGCAATGCGCTGCGCTTGCTGAAGCTGGTCAACACGCTGCTCGACTTCTCCCGCATGGAGGCGGGACGCGTCCGCGCGAGCTTCGAGCCCGCCGATCTCGCGTTGCTCACCGCGGACCTAGCGAGCGCGTTTCGCTCGGCGATGGAACGAGGCGGGCTCCGCTTCGACGTCGATTGCCCGTCGCTGCCCGAGCCGGTCTACGTCGACCACGACATGTGGGAGAAGATCGTCCTCAACCTGCTCTCGAACGCGCTGAAGTTCACCTTCGAAGGCACGGTTCGCATCGCGCTTCGGAGCGCCGGCGATCACGTCGAGCTCACCGTCTCGGATACCGGTGCGGGCATTCCGGAAGATGAGCTGCCGCGGCTCTTCGAGCGCTTCCACCGCATCGAAGGCACGCGATCGCGCACGCACGAGGGCTCGGGCATCGGGCTCGCGCTCGTCCGCGATCTCGTCGGGATCCATGGCGGCGACATCCGCGCGACCAGCCACGTCGGCAGAGGCACGACGTTCACGGTCTCGATCCCGCTCGGCTTCGCTCATCTCCCCAACGATCGCGTCGGCACGAAGCAGGCGTCGGCAAAGGCGTCGGCTACCGTCGCTTCCACGTACGTGAAGGAAGCACTCCGATGGCTTCCCGAAAGTGACGACTCCGGCCCCTCCGATGTCCAGGCACCACCTGGCGCCGCGCACGTCCTTCTCGCCGACGACAATTCCGACATGCGTGCGTACGTCGCGCGTCTGCTCCGTCCTCACTGGGACGTCGAGGTCGTCGCCGACGGCGCGGAGGCGCTTGCCGTCGCCCGTCGTCGCCGGCCGGACCTGGTCATCACGGACGTGATGATGCCGACCCTCGACGGATTCGGCCTCCTCCGCGAGCTCCGCGCAGACGCTGCTCTTCGCGCCATTCCCGTCATCATGCTCTCCGCTCGCGCCGGCGAGGAAGCTCGCGTCGAAGGCGTCGAAGCCGGTGCCGACGACTATCTCGTCAAGCCGTTCTCTGCGCGTGAGCTCGTCGCGCGCGTTCGCTCGCTCCTCCAACTCGCCGAGCTCCGCAGCGTCCTCGACAAGGAGCGGACGCTGCGAGGCCTCGCGCAGGCCGCTGCGAACCTCGGGGTCTACGAGTGGGATTTTCGCACCGGAAAGGTTCATTGGTCACCGGAGCTCTACGATCTCCTCGGCCTCACTCCCGGAGAGGCGGAGCCCTCCGTCGAGGCCTGGATGGATCGCGTCCTCGAAGAGGATCGCGAGCAGGCGTGGTCCGCCTTTCAAGCCACGCTCGAGCGGCGTGCGCCGAGGCATGAGATCGAGATCCGAGTCAGGGCCAAGAACGGCCTCGTCCGCTTCCTTCGTCAGTATCAAGAGATCACCTACGACGCCGCCGGTCACCCCGTCCGTCTCGTCGGTGCTGCGATCGACATCGAGCCCATCGTGGCGCGTCGCGATCTCGAGCAGACCCGGCTCCGTGAGCGCCTCGCCGCGGCCGACGACGAGCGACGGCGCCTTCTCAACGTGCTCGGGAGCGCGCCCGCCATCATGAATTACATGCGCGGTGACGACCTCGTGATGGAGTTCGTTCACCCGCTCGCCATGAAGTTCTATCGCGGCCGGGACGTGCGGAATCGGCCCCTGCTCGAGGCCTTCCCCGAGCTCCGTGACCAACCGTTTCCTGCGCGTCTACGTCGTGTCCTCGAGACCGGCGAGACGTTCCACCAGGAACGCGAGCTCGCGCGCTTCGAAATGAATGACAAGCTCGAGGAGAGCTACTGGACCTCGACGTACCTGCCCATTCGCGACGGCGCCGGTAACATCGACGGCGTCCTCACCTTCGATCTCGACGTCACCGCCGTCGTCCGCGCGGACAACGAGCGCGAGGCGTTGCTCGCCTCCGCCGAGCAGGCCAATCGCGCCAAAGACGACTTCATCGCGATGCTCGGACACGAGCTCCGCAACCCTCTCGCGCCCATCCTGACGGCGACACAGCTGCTCCGTTTGCGCGGCAGCGATGAGGCGCTCCGCGAGGTGAACGTCATCGAACGTCAGGCGCATCACCTCGTGCGGCTCGTCGACGATCTCCTCGACGTATCTCGCATCACCAGCGGCAAGGTCGCGCTGGCGAAGGAGAGCGTCGAGATCGCCGACGTCGTCGCTCTGGCCATCGAAACCGCGAGCCCCATCATCGAGACCGCGCGCCACACGCTGATCGTCGATGTCGCCAAAGAGGGGTTGGTCGTCGACGTCGACCGCGTGCGCATGGCGCAAATCATCGCCAATCTTCTGACGAACGCTGCGAAGTACACGCCACCTGGCGGCCGCATTCGCGTGGCGGCGGCGGTCGACGGAGGGGACATCGCCATCTCCGTCGAGGACAACGGGACCGGAATCTCGGACGAGCTCCTCCCCAGGGTGTTCAACCTGTTCGTGCAGGCGCGCCAGACGCTCGCGCGCTCGCAGGGTGGCCTCGGACTCGGCCTCACGATCGTGCGGAGTCTCGTGACGATGCACGGCGGGACGGTCACCGCCGAGAGCGAAGGGCTCGGCAAAGGCAGTCGCTTCACGGTTCGTCTTCCCATGGTGCGCGTGCGCGCGCGAGCGATGGAGACTGCGCCCTCGACCCAGACCCGCGCAGAGTCACGGCGTGAGCGTGTGCTCGTCGTCGACGACAATGCCGACGCCGCAGAGATGCTGAGTCTCGCGCTCGAGATGCTCGGATACCGCACGGCGGTTGCGAACGACGGCCCCGACGCCCTACGCATGGCCGGCGAGATGAAGCCCGAGGTCGCTCTCCTCGACATTGGCCTGCCGGTCATGGACGGCTACGAGCTCGCGCAGCGAATGCGCGCCCAGCAGCCGGACATCGAGCTCTTTGCCATCACGGGTTACGGGCAGGACTCCGACCATCGACGCTCGCGTGACGCCGGCTTCCGCGAGCACCTCACGAAGCCCGTCGATCTCGAGAAGCTCGCGAGACTTCTCGAAGCGTGTCAGGGCGAACATGCCAAGACCCGAAGCTGACCGGGAGCGCCCCCGGATGCCTCCGCGAGGACGAGGCGCGCTTCGGTCGTCGACGGCTGCAAGTCCTGGCGGTGCCAAGCCGAAGTCCCGCTGCGCCCCATGCTCCGGGACGGCGCGAGACCTCCTCGCTTCGTCACGGGTGCGGATCTCGGGCCATCGTGAACGCACGGACCGCGGTATCGTGAACGCGTGGACCGGCGCATCATCCCTTCGGCTCAGGGGGCAGAGCGTGAACACCATCTGGGGGGAGCATCCCCGTCCGCTCGCCGAAGGTGAAGAGAGTCACCTCTCACCGCAGGCCCGGCGCCTGAATGGCGCACGCGGGAGGGAGCCTGATCGCTTGAAGGTCACGCCGCGACGAACAGGACCGAAAGGCGATCGTCGCGCCGCTCCGCCAACTCACGGATCGTCGAAGAGCCCGGGCTTTCCGTACCGTCGAGCGCGCTGATTAGCTCGATGCAATCCGAGAATCGACCAAGCTGCCGCATGGCTTCCGCCTCGAGCATGCGCTCGCTTGGGTTTCTAGAGAGAAGCGTCACGAGCTTTTCGAGACTCTCCCTCGCGACGCCTCTCGACGAATACGGCACCCAGTCGACTTCGGTTGATCGGAAGGGATCATTCCCTTCACGCCACGCGAGGAGTCGGACAACTCGTTCATCCGCTGTCGATTCCACCCGTCCCGCCAATGCGATCAATTCCAGCTCGGTCGGTTCGACCGCATAGGGAGCCGCTCGCCATTCCTCGGGAGGTAGCTCCTCGGCAGGCAGACTCTCGATGGCCACGCAGTCGACAACAGCGCCGGCCTTGCGAAGATCCTCCTGGATGGCCATGGCGTCCCAATAGGAGACCGCGTCGGCGAGGATGAGTGGGAGCCGTTCCACCGCGCTCTTCGCCTCGGCGAGAGAGTAGGGGAAGTGGGCTCGGATCAAACGCATTGCCTCGACGCGAGAGGCCTCCGGACATGACGTGAGCGTAATCCGCTGATCCGATCGCCGTCCTTCCGTCCAGAATGGCGAGAGCTGACCGATACAGGCTGCTTGCGCTCGCAGGAACGTTTCGCCGCAATGAGGGCACTTGACCGCATAGCTCGGCTCCCTCGACATCGGCGCCACGATACGACCGTCCGACCAAGCGACGGCCCCCATCATGTTCCCGGACGCGACGGTCCATCGCCGGAGGAGACCTGAGCACCGAGGACAGCTCAGCACATCCTCGGGGCCGGGGGTCATGCGCCGCTCACCATAGCGTCCATCCGGCAAACAGACCGGGCATGTTCAACGGGGTCGAGGAGCTCCCGTCTGCGATCGCGTGGACAGGCGGCATGAACGACAGCTCGACGTCCGCGCTCACCGCCTACTGCCCGGCGACGGGTTCGCCCGCCTCGAGGTGAAGTCGTCGCGGACAGGGGACTGGCCCGTCTGCGGCGTCGGGTTGCTGCCTCCGTCTACATGGAGCCCACGCGCCGCGCCGTTCGCCACGACGGCTCCCTTCGAAGGGCGATTCGCGAGTCGGAATCAGGAGCCGCGATCCTCGGGCGGTGGGAAGAAGGGCGGCGCATCCGCCGGCGTGACGACGGCCGGACGTCGGTAGGGCGTGGGCGTGGCCGCGGTCGACGCCGCGCCCGCCACCTCGGCGCTGCGGGGGGGAGGTGAAGGCGGCGGCCTCTCTCGCTTCGGGGCCTCCGGCCGCCTCGACGGTCTCCCGGCCCTGACCAGCGTGACGTCGGCCTGCCCCGCGCGTACCGCGAGGACGATCGCGTAGCCCGCGTTGAGCAGGCCGGCGGCCGCAACCGCCACGGCGGCGTGGTAGGCGCCGCTCTCGGGGCCACGGCTGAGGAGGAGGAGCACGACCGTGCCCGCGACCGACAGCGCGACGCGGAGGAGCTCGCCGTTCCGGCCCTTGCGGTGCCGGCACGTCGGACAGGGCACGAGCGACAGCGTGCGCCTGTTGCCTCCCCCTTGATCCGCCTCGATGCCTCCATGGGGAAGGCGGAGGTCCCCGTGCGCCCCGCACGCGTCGCAGGTGAACGTCGATTCCATCTACCGCCCCGATGCCTCCCCGCGCGGCTTAGCAGAAACGTCGTCGCCGTCGAGGCGTCTCGACGCAGGCGGGGGCGGGTCAGGACCGGACGAGATCCTTCGTGATGCGGACGGCGATGCCGGCCCTGGCCATAGCCGACGCCGGAGCCGACGAGCACGACGAGATCGCCCACCTTCGCCCTGGCCGTTGCGCGCGCGCAAGAGCCGGTCATGATCCGCGACGACGGGCTCCGCGTGTTCCAGTGTGGAACGCAGCCCCCGATGGTCCGGTGCGGAGCGAATCATCTCGCTCGCGAAGGCGAGGAGCTTCGCAGCTTTCCGAGGTCGCGTTCGATCTCCGTCGACACGAGGTACAGCCGTTGCCGCCAAGCCTCGACCTCGAGAGACGTGGCCTTCCGCTCCGCCGCTCGCCGGCGGTATCCGACGGCCTCCGAGAGCACAGAGCACACGCAGGACGTTCGTGCCCTTCACCCTTGCCTTGCGCTCGCGGGTCGTCGAGGAAGCGAAGATGTCGTTTGGAGCCAGCTTCGGCTCCGCCTTCTTCATCCGTGCGGGAGCGTGGAGGCATTCCGGAGGCGCCGGGAATTTCGAAGCCCGAGGCCAAAATCGTTGAGGGAAAGAATCTAGTGGAGGCGCCGGGAATCGAAGCCGGAGGGGGAACGTCACGAAACGACGCGAGATGTCCCGAATCGTCGCGAGAGTGACGGGGGGCCGCGGTGGTTGGCGACGCTTCGCGACCTCCAAGTGCGAAAGCTCCGACCGCGCGGGCGGCGCTCATCGCGAGCCTCGCGGAGCATGTAAGAGCGCTCGCGCTCGCCGGCAAGATCGAGGCGGCTCGTGTCGCGTCCGAAGCCATTGGGCGCCTACTCGGATCGAACGAGACGGCTGGCTCTGTCGTTGTTCTTGGCGGTGTTCGGGCACGACGTGGAGATGAGATACGCGTTCCGCCCTCCGCCCTCCGCCCTCCGGCCTCGGCGCGGCGGAGCGCGCTCGTCGCTGCCGGGCGTGTCAAGACACCCCGGGCGCTCACTCGACGCGCGTTGACCCACGGCCTCTCCTCCGTGCCAATTTCGAGCGGACGTCGGCGACGGTGCAGCGGCCCGCGCCGAGGGCGAGCCGAAAGTTATGCCGGTCGCCGCGGGAGCCGTGCTCTGTTGACCGGCATGTTCCGTCTCTCCGTGAATCGCGAGCACGTCGAGAACCCATGGTGGGAGCTCGGCGGCGAGCGGCTCTGGAGCCGGGTCGCGGGCGGCGATCCGAACGGCGTCACGATCTCCGCAAAGCAGCTCGCCGCGTTCCTCACCTCGGCGAAGCGCATCGAAGGTTGGTACACGTCGTCGGATATCGACGACACGCCGATCACGATCGAGCCGGTGAAGTAGCAAGAAGGAGAGCTGCGCGAGCCGCCGCGAGGGTTGACGTGGCGCCTGCTATCCGAATTGCGCTGCACTGGAGCCACCGACCGTGGTGGCCGCCGGGGCGCGATGGTGTCCGTCGACACTCAGACGGACGCGACGCGCGCGATGTCGCGCCGTGTTCGGTGCGCGCCTTCGCGGAGCGACGGTGTCGACCGCGCTCGGGTGGGATAAGGTGGATCCGGGGCTCGATCCGAAGGCCTTCACGCTGCAAACCGTGCGGGCGCGGCTCGCGAAGCGCGGCGATCCGACGAAGGACCTGCTGAATGTTCGCCCGGACGTGTCCGCCGCCGTCGCGAAGCTCGCCGCGCTCCTCGGGCGGGGGTAACCTCTTGCTCGTGAGACGTGTTGGCCGTGCCGTCGTCGTCGCCGCGCTGGCCACTGGCCTCGCGCTCGCGCTCGCGGTCGCGGTCGCGTGTGGAGGACAGACGACGGAAGGGACCCCGCTGCCGGATACGCGGTCTCGAGATGGGGGCGCTCCGAGTGCCGACTCCGGTCGGTCGACAGACGCCACTGCTGACGCGCCGGGCGCAGAGGCCGCAGCGTGCGCGCCGCGCGCGGCGGATGCGGGGTGCCCGTTCACGGCGTCGCCCGACCCGTTCTACGACGCCGGCAGTAGCTCTTGCTGGGCGCGGCTCGGCGGCGCGGAGGTGACCTCCGCCCCGGACGACGCGTGTACATCGCAGGCGTACGCCGGAGGCAGCATACCGCCGGGCGCATACGATGCGGTCCGCGTGGAGCACCCCACGTCTGGCTTGCTGTGGCGAGGGAGCCTCGTGCTCATGCCGAACGCGACGTTCACCGAGATCACATCTGTCGCCGACGGCGGAGGCCGGCCGACCTACGACGCTCGCCAGGGGACGTGGACGACGAAGGACGCGGCGCTCACGCTCGCCGCGTCTTGCTCGATGGGGCAGGCTTCTCCCAACGAGGTGCTGCCGTACGCTGTCACAAGAGATGCTTGCGGGCGCGTCTTCCTCATCGTCGGTAGCGGCGAGGCGCGCGTCACCTACGCCCAGCGCTGACGGCGTCCGCGTGGACGCCGCTGGTAATACGGAAGCGTGCTCCTCGTCGTCGAGGTGCGTTGGATCGCGCGCGCGCGCGGCTTGAGGGGGCGCAGATGGGACCCGGAGGCACTCGAGGATGCGGCTGGCGTCGCGGATGTCCATGATCGCTGCGATGACCGGCAAGCAGCCATACCAATTTGCGCAGTCCGGAATGTCGGTAACCGTCCGGCGGACGCCGGCGGATGACGTCGTGACAGCGGTTCAGCCCGCTGCAGCCCAGGCGCTTGGCAGGAGCTCGTCGATCGCGTTCGCCGGGTGATCCTGCACGCCGCCGAGGACGTCGGCGAGGTAGTCGAAGGGATTGATCCCGCGCGACTCGCAGGTCGCCACGAGCGAGTAGAGGCCGGCGAGACTCTTGCCCGCTTCGACGTCGCCGACGAAGAGGTAGTTCTTCCTGCCGAGCGCGATTCGCCGGAGCGACCGCTCCGAGGCGTTGTTGTCGAGGGGCACGCGTTCGTCGTGAGGAAGATGCCGAGCTCGGTCCACTGCGCGAGCGTGTACCGGATCGCAACGCCGAGCGGGCTCTTCGGTGGGTGCCGCGGCTGCTGCGCGTCGAGCCAGGCCTTGACGGCCGCGCGGATCGGACCGGCCCGGACTTTCCGAAACTCCAACTTTGCGTTTCCGGAAAGACCTCTCTCCGTCGCCTCGTGCTCGACGCGGTACAGGTCGGTGATGAGGTCGAGGACCTCCTGCGCTACCGGTGCCGTCTTCAGCGACTCGAAGAAGTAGCGTCGGACATGCGCGTGGCACGCGGCGCGGCGACGGCTCGAGACGTTCTCGAGAACGTCAGCGCACGAGGTGCTCGGTCATCCACCGCGCGCCGAACTGGACCACATCGGCTGCATCGACGAGCTCCGCGTCAGAACGGCCGAACCGACCGCGCTCGCCGCGGCCCGTCGCGAGGTAGCTTTGCATGATGAGGGCGAAGTAGTCGCTGTCGGGCCCGGCCGCTCCGGCGGCCGTGGCCGGCCAGTCGACGATCCCATGCTCGTCATCGAGGCACTCGACGCTCCGTGTCTCGGGACCGTTCCGGCCTTGAACGCGGTAGTGTCGTCGCACGCGGCGCTTTTCGGGTACCTCGGCGAGGTACTCCGCGTAGTGGAGCGCCGTCACCGTCTCGAGGTTCGATCCGAGGCGCAGGACGCGGCCGCCCGCGTCGCAGAGTCGATGCAGCGGAGAGCCTGGTCCGTAGTAGTCATCCCACGGCGCATCGTGAAAGAGCTCGTGAGCCCTGGCACCCCGCGCGGCGAAGCGTCCGCTCGGGTTGTCGTTCACGATCGTCCCTTGCCGAAGACGAAACGCCTCGGCGAGGTAACCCACCTCGGGCAGAACCGGCGAGACGAGCGGATCGTACGGGGCCGCATTCGCGAGCAGCGCCGCACGGTCGCCTTCTGGATGCTGGTTCACCCATTCATGCTCGATGACCGCGCCGAGGATCATCAGCAACGTTCCGCTCGAGCCGACGGCCGCATCGATCGCGTCCAGCACGCCAGTCGGACCCCCTGCGACCGGCCCGATCCTGCGAAGCGATGCGTGAAGCATGAGCACGTCGCCCCGACGAACGCCGAGGCGCTCGAGATCGGCGACGAGCTCGTCCACCGCTTTCGCGTCCATGCTCATGCCCCCTTGGGCCATCCCACGGTCCCCAATCCTCGATCAGCAAGTTGGGCGCAGAGGTCTCGCGAGAGGTCGTGCCGCACCATCGAGCAGTCTCACCGCGACGAACTCGAGTGGTCAACGGGCACCTCGTGGCGCTCCGATCTGCACAACTGGCGCACAACACGTCCCCACAAGACGACGAGACCCCGGAAAAACCGAGGTCCCGTGGTGGAGGCGCCGGGAATCGAACACCGCAGGCACCTCGCGAGGTTGGGCCGGTCTTTTCGGTCGATCGCGACGTCACCGCTCTTTTTTCGTGCGTTCGTCTGATCTGCGAGTGGACCCGAGTGGACTCCAATCGACCGGAGCGGACAAGAAATCCCTGAGGTCTGTCCCCCGACTGTCCCCCGCTTGAGCTTTCTATCTGGGCTCGGGCTCGTCGAACGCCCGTCTTGGTACGTCGCGCGGCGCGGCGCCGAGCCCATACAACAACGCCCCGGCCTCCATCGCGGAGGTCGGGACGTTAGGGTGTCTCGGTGTCTCGCCTCTTGAGGTCGAGCTACTCCGCGAAGCCGTCGAAGCCGTCGCCGTAGGCGTGGACGGCCTCCTCGACCGCTTCGCTCTCGCCGATGCGGTAGATGCCGTCGTTGAGGACGAGGGCGCGGCGACGAACCAGGTCTTCGAGGACGAGGTCGAGGCCGTGGTGGTTGGGTGTGTAGTTCGCGAGCTTCTTCTTGCGGTGGGCCTTCACCACGGAGAGACAGCGGGGGAGGGGAGGGGATCAACCGCGAGCACGAGGATGCCGTCCGTCGCCAGCACGGGTCGCTGCCAGTCGCTCCGCCCGATGACGTGAGGCCCGGAGTTGAAGGCGCCCGATACGTCGTCTGCGCGAGTCCTCCTGAGGCCCTTCGCAAGCGAGCGCTCCGCCGAGCCTTACTTGCAGTGGCGACGTCGATCCGGCTGTGCGCACGCGTACTGCGGTCCAGGATTGATGTCGACGCCGTCGAGATCGCACATGCGGCCTTCGTCCATCCCGATGACATGCATCGACGCGTCAAACATGACTGCCACCGGCGCGCACTGGCCGTTGCGCCAGAACAGTTCCAGCGCCTCACCCTCAGCCTCGATCTTGAACTCGCCACGGTCGCCTGGAATGACCGCCCACGTCGGGACGCCGAGGTGCGAAATCACCTCCGCGCGTGTCCATTCGCGCATCACCTCATGACCCAGGACGCGGTCTCGACCGTCCTTCTTGTTGCGCTGGATCATGTGCGCCCGCTCCGAGAGTGCGGTCACGCCCGCTCCCGCGTCGGAACCAGCCGCCGGTGCGCTTCCGGCGTCGACGGGCGGCTCCGCGGATGACGCCCTCGGGACGGGCGGTGTCGGCTGGCTCGGTGCGGTTGCTGAGACGGCCGGAACAGCAGCCGCGTGAGCACGGAGCTTCTCCAGCCGAGCTGCCGCCTTCCTTCCGGACCGCGACTCGGGATCCTTCGCGACGGCCGCCTCGCAGGCGTGGATGGCTGCTTCGGCGTCCTTGGTCGAGTCGCACTGCTTCCACTCGGCCTTTGCCTTGTCTTCCGCCGTGCAGCCCTTCTCCCCCGATGCGGAGAAGAACGATCCGAGTAACAACGTCCCAAGAACTACCCGCCCCATCGCCCGAAACCTACACGAGTGGCTCGCCCCGTGGAGGGGGATCGCGGGACTGGTGGCGCCCACGCTCGCGCGAAACCCTGCGTTGCTCTCAACCGAATCGGGACGACCGGCACGGGCTGCCGACTCGGAACGGCAGCGAAGTGCCCGATTCGCGTTTTTGCTTCCAGGAGTAACCGGGACCGAAATTTCCGACCTCCACCCTCATGTCGCCGTGTCGCCGATCGGATCGGGCCGGTGGGGGTCTGCCGTGCCATCTCCATGCGCATCCTGGACGAGGGGCGTACGTGCCTGCCGGAACACCATGAGGTAGTCAGCCGCTTTTTCCTCCTGTCGCAAGCCGAGACACTCGTACAGCTCGATCCCGCGTTGCGGGGGCGCGGGATGAAGGCACCCTTCACGGTTCCTTCGGTAGAGTTGCATAGCGACTCGCGTTCAGGGCCGAGGAGCGGGGGGTCGCCTCGCAGGGGGAAGCGATACACCGGAGGGTGGCCCCATCCGAGAATGGGATACCTCCCGCGCGAGAGTATCGTGCGCGCTTGGGCGGGGTGAGCTGCGACGGCGTTCGTATTCGAGGCGGCACACGCCTTCGTCGAACGCGAGGCGCTTGAAACGGGGAGGACACGCCGGTCGAGGTTCCCGCGATCGGCGCCGCACGAACCCCCCATGTTCTTGCCGCGACCACCAGCAGAGCCGGACCCTGATGGTCGCGGGGACGGGCCGAACCGAAACGGCCTCCAAAGGTGCGTCACGAAGGCGTTACGATCGCAGGCATGGGGAGTTCCTTCGACGATGCGGTGCGTGCGCTCGGTGAGGCCATTGGAGGTATCGCTGTCAGCTTCAAGAGCGGGACGTCGAGCGCCGCTCAGGCGCGCGTCGAGGAGCGACTACTCCAGGTTATGTGCGAGTTCACGGACGCGCCCGACGACGCGGTCGCGCTGCTCGTGCGTGACGAGATCATCAACACGCAGGGCATGAACCACGCGCTGCTCCAATGGGCGACCGCGGACTCGGTCGCGCGGATCAGGCGGTCGATCCTCGTCGCGCACATGCGTCAGCAAGCAGCCGAGCAGGCTCGCGTCGCTGCGCACCAGCACGAGATGGCCGCGTCGGGGCACAGGCCCTGCAAGGCATGCCGGCACTATGTTCGTCAGGGCTCGGTCAAGTGCATCAATTGCGGGGCGTGGAGCCCGACGGAGGGACGATGAGAGGTCGCCCCATGCCCGCGTGCCCTTAGGCGGCTCTCTGCGACCGCCAGTAGTGATGCGAAGGAGCGCTCGTACAACGTTGAAGGTCGGCCCCTCCAAGAAGCGGGGCTCGATGCGGCGGGGCCTATCCGTCTAAGGCGGTTCCTTGCCTACGCATGGGCACCGTCTTCGCGGAGTTCGACTGAGGAGACGCCCCGATGCCTGCCCTCCCGAGGTGGCGACAGCGTGCGACATCACGCTGCCTCGGCTTTCCGTTTACGAGACACATCTGCGGTCGCGAAGCACGCAGGCGAGCAGCGCGACGCGAGGCCGTTCGTGCCAGAATCCAGAGGCGACGATGAGGAAGCGCGTCTACCCCGACACGAACGTGGCTCTCCACTTCAAACGCTTCGACGAAGTGGACTGGCTGACGCTCGCCGGGGCCACGGAAGTCGACCTTGCTATCGCGCTGTCCGTCGTTGAGGAACTGGACACCAAGAAGTGGGAGGCGGGGCGCGCTGTTAAGCAACGCGCACGGGACCTCGGGGCTTGGCTCGGAAGGCTGGCCGACGGTGAGTTCATCCGGAAAGGAGTTCGGGTCGTCTTCGAGGTTCAAGAGTCGGAGCTGAGCGTCGACTTCCGGGCTGAGCGGCTTAGCGAGAGGAGCGCGGACGACCGGTTGATCGCTGCCATGATTGCTGCGGCACGAGACGGGAACACCCCTGTCGTCGCGGTCACAGCCGACCTTGGGCTGCGCCGGAAGCTGACTGCGCGTGGGCTGGCTGTCCTTGAGCCGTTGGACAGCGATCGTCGAGAACTCGAACGGGATGAGGTCGTCGACGAGAACCGTCGACTCAAGAGCCGCATCGCGCAACTTGAGGGCGCGTCGGCGGCGCTCGAACTGGCCTTCGAGGACGGCACGGGAAAGACGACGTGCGAGCTACCTGTGTGTCGCCGCCTTGAGGAGAGCGAGATCGAGCGCATCGTCAGACGCGAGCGCTTCCGCCTCGGAGAGGTCCAGGCCCTTCCCGCTGCCGTACGAGCGGCGCAGCAGGCAATGCAGGCCCGGACCCCGATCCCGCTTGAGCGTTACCTCCCGGACCTGCGCGCGTGGCTCCGCGAGTTCTCCGACAGCCAGTCGCGCCGCTCCTTGACGTTCCCCATCGGCTTCCGCCTGAAGAATGTGGGGGCGGGAGCGGCGGAGGAGACGGACATCATCCTGAGCGTGCCAGGAAGGGAAACTAGCATCGGTCCGTCCCGCTTCATCCCGCGGTGTCGTCGCCGTCCGAGCAGCCGTACGACGACGAATCCCTTCCGCGTTTTGGAGGAGATGAACGCGACTGCCGACGAGGAGATCGGCGCAGGCCCCTTGGACCGTGGCGTAGTTGTCGAGCATGAGCTGGGGGACGAGAATGCCGTGCGCATTTCCGTGGGGACCCTCAAGCACAACGACGCACTCAGTCTTGGAGTGGCCTGTTGGTTCGAGGCGATTGAGGACGTGCGGCCCTTCTCGATCGCCTACCGGCTCTTGTCCACGACCCAGCGGGAGCCCGTTGTAGGCCAGCTCCGCTTCGAGGTCACCGCGGCGGCGGTGACGCTCGACATCCCGGAGGATGACGAGGAGTAGGACGTGCCTGTCCTCGTGGCGTCCATAGGACTTTCCACCTCCGGCCCTGGAAATACCGGGGCGAGAATTTTCTCGACCCCAGCCCCCACCTCACGCCAAGAGATCAGGCCGGTGGGGCTCTGCCGTGCCGAGTCCATGCGCATCCTGAACGAGGGGCGTAGGGGGCGTGGGGGAGATGGCGCGGAGGTAATCGCAAGGTTCTGTGCGTGCAAGGCGGGGGGGGAGGTCGGGAGCGGAGCGCTCGCGTTCCAGACCCGTCCTCTTCATGGGCGCGGCGAGCGCGCTCTGCTCTACGCTCGTGAACCAGCATGACCACCATGACACGGATCGAGGTCTTCGAGCGGGTCGCCCGTAAGCTCCGTGCGTCGTTCGAGGAACTTGCGAACGTTCCGCATCGTGGAGAGAAGGGCGGCCAAGCGGAACAGATCGTCCGCCGGTTCCTGAACGACCATCTGCCACGTCGGTTCGCAGCAGCCGGTGGATTCATTCTCGATCCACGCGACCAGCTCTCGAAGCAGACGGACGTGATCATCTACGACGCGTTCAACTGTCCCGTTTACCGGGCCGATGAAGAGGCCGGGATCTTCCCCAACGACAACGTAGCGGCCGTTGTCGAGGTGAAGTCGAAGCTCGACGCGGATCGGCTCGCCGAGGCGGTCGAGAACATCGCAGCCGCGAAGCGACTAACGAAGGTCCACACGCAGGAGCGCGGCGTGGAGCAGTGGTCGACCCTCGGTTGCCTCTTCGCCTTCGAGTCCGCGCTGACCCTCGATACGATCTGCTCCAGGTATCGTCAGCTTCTCCAGGGCTCGGTTTTCGGTCTGCATATCGACATGATCCTGGTTCTCGATCGAGGTCTCGTCACGCTCGTTGCGTGCGGCCCAGGCAGCTCAGCGTGGAGCAAGATGATGGCTCCGACTGGAACAGGAGGCCCGGACGGAGAAGGCTTCCACGTCGGCATCGCCGGGACAGAGCTTGGTGACCGTAGCCTCGATGCATTTCTCCGCATCCTCGTCGCTCACCTCAGCCTCTTCCGCCACGCGGTCGGACACCCCGGCTTTGATTGGGGAGTGTTGGGCGCTAACCGCCAAACGAATGTTCACTACCTGACAAGCCTCACCGAAGAGCGCGATCCGGTGGCGAGGGAAGCGCGACTCCGCGAGTACGCCAACGACTTCAAGAAGCGCTTTCCATGATGGGCGCCTGTTACCAGTCGTGATCAGGAGCTGCGACGAACGAGCAAGAGCCGAGTCGTTGCCCCTTCCGATGTTTCATAGCGTGGTACCCTCGCGCCGATGTCGGACACCACTAAGCTTCGCGAAGTCGCCGAACACCACCGGGCAGAGGCTGAGGCGCGACGGAAGAAGGCGCACGAACATTTTCGCCAGGCGCAGAAGGCGGAGCACGCCGGTGAGACGCGCGCGGCAAAGGTCTGGCAAGCGCTTGGCAACGCAGAGCTGGATGTGGCGGCACGTCAGCAGGCGGAGGCAGACAGACTCACGACCATGGCTGACGTCTACGAGGAATTGCCCGAACCGCCGCGGTGAAGTCGCCGGGAACGCCATCGCGGAGGCGTCCTCAGAAGGCTCGTCCAAAGACGCGTCGGTAATCCCCTCCAGCCCTCGCCCCATCAAGGCCGCCAACCCGACTTCTGGAACGGCAACGGAACGTTCTGGAGCGGGTCGTCGTGCCCGCGCACCGGTGTCCCCTCGGCCTCGTGCGCATCGACTCCTAGAATGTTGCCCGGTGCGCATCATGGTGACCGATCGACGACACCGGGATGCGGCGCGCGAGGAGACGTGCGTGCCGCGGTCGCCGGCGGTCAGGGCGCGGGCGCGGAGGCGCGCTCGAACGCAGCGGGCGTCAGGGCGTCGAGCGGCAGCTCGTAGCGCTTTCGGTGGGTGCCGACGCGCTCGAAGACCCAGTCGAGGTACCGCTCGAAGTCCACGCCTTGCGCGCGGCAGGTCGCGGCGATGCCGAGGAGGACGCACGCGCGATGCGCACCCTCCGTGCTTCCCGCGAAGAGCATGTTGAGCCGGAGCTTCGCGACGTCATCCCGGCGTCGCTGATGGGTCACGCATCATGTCGGCGGGGCCATGGCGGAACCTGAGGGTTCCTGCCGAAGGTCGCGCAGCTTCGTCCCGACCTTCAAGCCGGCGAACGGACGCCCCACGAGGCGGCTCGACTTCGTGTTCGCCTCGCGGGACCTCGTGGACCGCGTCGTGGTCCGCGCCCTGAGCCGGGACGAGGAGTGGGGACCGAGCGATCGCGGCGGGTCGAGATCGACGTCACGTAGGTTCGGGCTCCGCACCGACCGCCTTTAGGAAGCTCTGCCCCTTCAGCCGCTCAACCCACCGTGTCGCAGCCTGACCACGGTTCACCGTCTTCAGCTCGACCCGGCCGTCGCTGGACACGGACACGTCGGTCTTGATGCACCGGCCCCGGAGGTAGTCGACGTACATCCTCAAGGTCCCCCGCTCGAATGTTAGGTGCCGAAGCATGTCGTCCGACGTGAACTCGTCGTCGTCCTCGAACCACTTGCCCGAGACGCCCCGCGGGCGACCGTCGTGGAACGAGAGCATCCCGAGGACGAAGATGAGCCCGAAGGCACAGCTTTCGAGGAGATCCTCCTCAACGCGGAAGGTGATCGTCACCGCCCAGTCCTCGTTCCCGACCGTCGGCTCGATCTTCGTGTCGAGGATCTCGATGTCGTCGAAGAGCGTGCCGTCCTGGATGAGCTGGTACTCGATGCGCGGTTCGGTCTGACATCGCGGCGACGACGGTAGCCGAAGCGCTCCTCTGCTTCATCCCATCCTCGTCGTGAAGCGTGCGAGAGCGGGCTCACCAAGGCGCCTCGTCGACAGCGAGCCGTCGAGTGCCACGCGCCCTCCGCAGCCTGGCACGGTCGCCCCTGCCTCGGGCGAACAGGGCGGCTCTTCACGCGTGACGACTCGAACCGCCCGAGGCACTTCCTCAAGTCGGCTCCAGCCACCGAGCGCCGAGCACGACGCGCCACGAGTTCCCGAGCTTCCGACCTCGGATGCCGTCGACGTCGGCTTCGATGCCTCCGTCAGGGGCTCGACGAGCTGCACGACGGAGGCGCGCTCGGAGGGCTAACGCGTTCGTGCCCATGAACTCGGCGGCCTCCTCGACGCTGATCCACCGGACCGTCGCGGCGCGGATGAAGGGGCGCTTCTTGGGCATCGGGCGTGTGTGCTTCGGACAGGCGCGCCGCGGCTCCGAACCGGCGCGCAAGTCGCTTAGGTAAGGCGGTTGTCGAGATGGCTCGGGAGCCATCCGATGACCACCACGTCGTCCTCGTCGTCCCAGAAGAAGTAGATTGCTAAGCACAGCTCGTCGTCCTTCGTCGTGCCCTTGCGGAGGTGAAGATCGATGAAGCGCTTCTTCTGGCTTCCAACGGGGTACTTGACGAAGTACGTGTCACCCTCTTCTCCTGCACGCGTCGGGGAGATCGAACCGTCGCACCGAAGTTCAAGCTCTCCGAGCTTCCGCTCCCACGCAATTCGTGGTTCTTCGTCGTCGGCATCACGAAGCCTGTTGTTGCGGTACTCATTCGCGAGCGCGAGGAGTGCCTTGTAGACGAGTGCGGGGTCCTTGTAGCGAGCATCCTTTAGGCCGCGGTGAGCACGCGGATGCAGGATGAGGCGCCCGGCGAGGTTCCTGTCGACCCAATCGGGGAGATCGGCATAGTTGTTTGGGAACGTGACGGTTGCATCCGGGGACCGGCCGGTCTTGGCGGCGAGTTGGTCTCGGAGCGTAGTGGCGTAGTAGCTAAGCTTCTTGCGAGCATCGTTCGCTTCAGCGAGCAGCTTCTTGTGGGTCTCCAAGTCGTCTAGGTAGCTCTGAGCGAGTCCGACGGATAGCTCCGCTCGCTCCTTCAGTACGACGATTTTTCGCTCATACCCACGGAGGCGCTCGGCAGCCGGAGGACTTTCCTTGCGCGAGTGATCAAGGTCTCGCTGGACTGCGTCGGCGTAGAAAACGCACGGGTCCCAGTCCACCGACTTAGCTGCGGAGTAGGCGAGCGCCTGCTCAACAAGGAACTCGGAGAACGCCGTCTCTCCGCCGCGTCCGTCCCGATAGAACGAGAGGACTCGATGCGCCAGGGCAAGCGGATGTTCGTGCGGCCGTTGCTCGTCGAAGTTGAGACCAGGAAGGTACGTCCGGACAGCTCCCGAGAAGGCGGACCACATTTTTCCGACGTGGTTGGTCCACTCGTGATTGAGATCTGCCGGAAGCGTGACAACGACCCCGACCCCGTGGAGCTTCCTGGCGAGGTAGTCCTCGTCGAGCAGGAACCGACGGACGCTCCGGCCGAGTCGATCGGGCTCGGCCTCGGTCAGCAGGTAAACCGGCAGTGACCTCTTCTCGTCTGTCAGCAGCACGTAGAGGTCAGCGACGTCGTTGAGGCTGGTCAATCGCCACGGAGAACTCTCAACCCGGCGAACATCGCGAAGGTCGGAGTGCTGCGCAAGTTCCACCACCACGCGCGGTCGGCTGTAGGCGACAGGCGCATCAGCGAAAGGCAAAGAGGCGCAGAGTACGCGTACGCCTACGCGGACTCCCTGGTCGCAGACGGCGAGCGCAAGCTCCGTCGTCCACGTTCGTCCCGCTACGGCAGCGCGATCCATGAACGGCGCGTCGGGCTGCATCAGGCGAGCGGTCCACACGCCATGTTCTTTTTGGGCCACGGCATGGATCGACTGGCCGTGCTCCTCGGCCGTGAACGATGCTCCGTCATGTGCATGCGCGGGGAGCGCGGTCGGGAACTTGCTCGCGAGCCATTCGACCATCGTGTTTCTCGCCGTCGCGAGAGCGTCCGACGGAGTTGCTCCGCGCGAGGGCGCGATCGTGCCGGCGAACTGGAAGGTGGTGCGCACGGTCGGTCGTCCTGGGCGGATAACCCCCGGTCGACCGGGCAACTCTGAGTCGCTACTACCTGAACGCATCGGCTCCCCCTCCTGGCGAGCGGGCGTGCTCCGCCAGCGCCCCCGCTGACCTCAGGAGAATGCAGAGCGGTCCGCCGACGCAAGCAGGAACGGTTGTCCGCGTCTCGTCCCCCCTTGCGCTGCCCCAAGCGATGCGGCGTAGGCTCGTGCTGCCGCGACACGAGACGAACGATGAGCCTTCAGCCCCACCCCTCAGTCCAGACGCTCCAACTCGGAAGACTTACGGTCGGCGCTCGCCTCGGCATCGGCGGTTTCGGCGTCGTTCACAAGGCGACCTTGGAGGGGATCGGGCTGACCTTCGCCGTGAAACTCCTGAACCCGAGCCCGTTCAACGAGGACCTCGCCGCCGCGACGAAGCGCTTCTTCCGTGAGGCTGAGGTTCTCTTCCGACTTCGGCACGAGTTCATCGTTCCCATCTACGGCGTCGGTGAGCACGAGGGCCGTCCGTACATTCTCATGGAGTACTTCAACGGGATGAATTTGGCGGAGGCGCGCGACAAGCACGGGCAGCCTTCGCCTGAAAGCGTGCTCCCCTTCATCGAGCGCGCGGCTGCGGCTCTCAGCTACGCGCACCGCCTTGGGGTCGTGCATCGGGACATCAAGCCCCAGAACCTCATGACGATAAAGGGCGATGCCCGCGTCCTCGACTTCGGCGTGGCGGGCCTCGTTGATCCCGCCGGTCAACGATTCACTCGAACGGCTGACGCCGTGGGCGGAGATGCGTACAGTGCCCCGGAACTCAGTGACAACGGGAAGCTGATCGATCCCCGGTGTGACATCTACAGCCTCGGAGCTTGCTGGTACTGGCTGCTGACGGGGCTGACGCCGCGAGGCGTGAACTGGGAGTCGAACCTTCGCAAGAGCGCGGCAACCGTGACACAGCCGTATGAAAGGGTCGTCTTGCGATGCCTCGAACAAGTCGAACGGCGATACGCAACCGCGGACGAGCTGCTCAAGGACGTGCAGGCGCTGAGTCGCGGAGATGAACCCGCGCAGAGCCCTCACGAGCTGAACGATGATGAGGCCCGCGTGCTCGGGGTCATCGTGGGCGCCTGCCCAACGCCGGCCGATCACGTCTCGTTCTTCAAGATCGAGCAGGAGCTTGGTGACCGCCAGACCCGGCTCCGCTCTTCTGTCGGAATGCGAGGTCTTCGCGCCAGGCAGTTCATCGAAGAGGCGGTCGAGCCCGGCGACTTCGGGGACCCCACCATGGTGTACAAGCCTTCCGACGCAGGCTTCACTTGGGCATCTCGTCACGTGGCTCGGCTCGACGAACTGCTCAAGCCCGTGCCGAGGGCTCCGGTCTCGTTCGACGACGAGATCCCCTTCTAATCATGCGCTGGGGCAGAGGAGCGGAAGCAGCGGCCTCCCCGCGTCGTCCTCCCACCACGCGACCACCTCCCCGGTCCCAGAGTCCTGCACGACGTGCAGCTCCAGCCCCGGCCCTGGTGCAGTGAGCCGCTCGTGCAGCTCGACGACGACGTGATCGGGGGAGAGAACGTGGCAGACGAGGTCGGGTTCCATGGGGACCCGGTCGGCCGAGCAGCGACGAGAGTTGCGCGTCTCGCTACGTGCCGGTCCGCGAATCTCATCGCGTGCTCTCTGTCAATCGTGGCTTCTACGGATGCCAAGGGTCTCCTTGACGCCGTGGCCGTCCGTCGCGTCCGATGAGCACGATGGCGGCCTCCGCGCGGATTGCTCTGATCGTCCTCGCGCTCGGGGCGTGCGCTCCGCAACGCAGCGTGCCGCCAGCAGCGCCCCGCGTGCCGCCGCCGGCCGTTGCGCCTACGCCGCCGCCCCCGCCGCCTCCGGAACCAGCACCCGAGGAGCGGACCGACCTCACGGAGAAGTCGGACGCGCCGAAGTTCGTGGTCCACATCGCCGACGTGGGCACTGGCCTCGCCGTGTTCGTCGAAGGCGAAGACTTCGCGCTCGTGTACGACGCGGGGTCCAACGACGACAAGGCGAAGGGACCAGACAACCGCTTCGTCCGCTACCTGCACACGGTCAGCCCGGACCTGAGGAAGATCGATCATGTCGTACTGAGTCACCCGCACACAGACCACGTCGAGCTTCTGCCTGATGTGATCTCCTCCTACGACGTCTCCGACGTTTGGGACTCGGGCGCGGTGAACCCGGTCTGCGGCTACCGTCGGTTCCTCGCTGCCGTCGCCGCGTCGCCGACCGCGACGTACCACTCGGGGGCGAAGGCCGAGGGGAACCGTCGCATCGACTTCGGCAAGTCGGTCTGCAAGCTCTCGCCGAGCCAGACGCTCACGCACGGCCCGCGGATCCGGGAGGGGGCTCCCATCAGGATCGGGAAGCGCGCGACCATGACGTTCCTACACGTCGATGGCGAGGCCCACGGAACGGCGTTCAACGAAAACTCGCTCGTGGCGGTGCTCGACCTCGACGGAACTCGCGTTCTCCTGATGGGAGACGCTGAGGCCGGTGGGCGGAAGGATCCGTCTACCCCGCCAAGCCCGAAGTCCGTCGAGGGCTACCTCCTCGAATACTACCGCCAAGAGATCGACGCCGACATCTTCGTCGCTGGTCATCATGGGTCGATGTCCTCGTCGCGCTCGGCGTTCGTCGACGCAGTGTCACCGAAGCTGAGCATCATCTCATCCGGGCCGATGAGGTACGGATCGGTGACGTTGCCGGACCCTGAGGTCGTCACCGTGCTGGAGGCCGCTAGCAAGGTGCTGCGCACGGACGTCGACGATGCCGCTTGTGCAACGAACAAGACGAAGATCGGACAGGACGACGACGGCAAGCCCGGTGGATGCGACAACATCCAGATCCAGATCCGAGGCGGACGCCACCAGGCGCGGTACGCGCAGCTATCGGACTGATGAAGCTCCTTCGGTACGGCCGCCCCGTGACGACCATCTTCGACCTCCTTGGGTCGAGGAGGACGGCGTGACGGACTTACGAGGCTTGACTCTGGTTCGACAAACATGGCTCTAGCTGCACCGACGCGACGGGAGGTCACGAGGAATGGCTGCGTCGAAGAGTACCCTCCGAGGGTTGAACGCCCCTTGGCCCGCTATGAAGGCGTCCACAAAAAGGCCGACACCGAAGCTCGGCGCCTTCGGGCGCGGCGAGTGGCTCGACCTTTCCGAGTACGTAGTGCACTTCACCAAGGGCGACGGCCGCGACGACGGCTATCAGACGATGCTGTCGATCTTGGGCGAGCAGCTTCTGAAGCGCGGACCAACCGCGTTCGGAGCCGCAAAGGACAAGAGAAGCGTAGACCCCGAATCTCAGCGGGTTGTCTGCTTCAGCGAGACCCCTCTCGGGTTCCTTGACCGCATCGTCAAAAGGAGAAAGTCGGCGTACGGGATCGGGTTCCACAAGCGCTACCTCCTCAAGAAGGGCGGCGGGCCACTCTGGTACCTACAGCTCGGAACGCCACAGCAGAGGGCTCTCGCTACACTGATCAAGCGCGCGCTGAAGACGTTCGATCAGGACGACCCAATCTGGCAGCTCACCCCGTTCATCGACCTGCCCGGCCCGCTACCGTTCAAGAACGACTTCCGGTGGGAAAGGGAGTGGCGGCTTCGGAGTGACCTGCGCTTCGAGCCGGCGGACGTCGCCTTTCTTTTCATTCCTGAGAGGCTTCACGCGGACGCGTGGTCGTTCTTCAGGGACGCTCAGGACGACAACCTCGGTCCGGCCTACTTCTGCCCATACATCGATCCGACCTGGTCGGTCGATACCGTCCGTGAAGCGCTCAAGAAGGCCAAGACGCGAAAGCCCCCGCCCGTCGAGCCGCGCTGGCTATATCGATGAGCCGTACCCGTGCTGCTACGTGCTCCTCGTTCGATGAATTATAGGCGGGAACCTAGTGGTCAGCGACGCCGTTGTGCCCACGCTGCCGGTCTTGTGCTGGCCCGCCGCATACTGAATGCGTCGCCTAACGAGCGGAGCGGGAGCGCTGGATGAACGCCGCCCACCGTGACTCAAGCGCGGCTCGACTCGGTGTCACCCCGCGGAGGCGCAGCGGTTTACCGTGCATCGCCTCGTACCCCGCCGCCCGGACGCTCGGAGGAACGTTGATCGTCAACGTCTCCGGTTCGATACCGAGCAGGTCCAGATCGAAGAGCGTGTGCAGGTCCGCGCGAAGCAGCAGGCCGTTCTCCACGTGGTTGTCCTCGACGCCTCGGTACGGCGCGATGTGTGCCGCTTCGAGCAGGTCGAGGAGCGTGCAGCCCGAGACCATGCAGGAATCCCCGTGCGCCTCGCGAAGGCGGCGCCGGAACGCTTGCTGCCCACGTCGCGCGCGTAGCTGGCGCATCACCCTGTCGCGCGTGTCGGTTCCGGAAGGGACGTAGGGTTCGTCAGCGGCGCTCTCGTCGGTGTCGCCCTCGTCGGGGGTGACGTAGCTCACCCCGCCCATTCCGACCGCGAGAAGCGCTGCCGCCAACGGCGCCAGCGCGGGACTCTCTCGAATGAGCACCTGGTCGATCTGCTGCATCGCGAGCTGGCCGTTGTAGTTCGGGCACGCAGCGCGGACGGACTGAAGGTCGGGGCTGTCGGTAACCGGGACGAAGGTGGCTCCGAAGTGGGCCGCGAACAGCTTGCACGGCACGCGCTCGCTCAGCGGCTCGTCGAACTCGTGCCCGCGGTCGCACCTGTAAAGCGGGCGCGCTGTGCGCCTTGTCTTGATAGCGGTCGTACGGCACTCGGGGCAGCGTTGCCGGTCCTTGGTCCCATCTTGCTCGTCGATGTGCTCGATGCGGGCGCAGCCGAGCGCGCGCTCACGCGCTTGCAGCACGACCGCATCGCCCGTCCCGAGCTGCCGGAAGTTCGGAACGAAGCTGTCGTAGCGGTAGACGCGCGAGGGGTCGTCCTCGTAGCCGCGGTTGCCGGCGTACTGTCGGTCATCGCCGAAGGTGAGGAGGAGCCAAGTCCGCTCGTCGCGTGACCGTACGCTTTCGGCGGCAGAGCGTCGCTCGGTGCGCGACCCCGCGATGGCCGCCAGGAGGTCGCCCATCGCCGCCTGGACCTCGGGTCGGTCAAGCAGCTCCGCATCGAACGTCGGCTCCGCACCGTCCGTCCACGAAGGCGCCAGCTTTGCTGCTGAGGCGAGAGCTTCGAGCAGGCGCGTGCTGTCAAGCAGTGGTCGGAGCGTACCGACTTGAACGCCGACGTCGCCGCTTGCCCAGCCACTCAACAAGTCAGCGCCTAAGCCCTCGCGGCGGATCATGAACCGAGGAAGCTGATCGCCGCTCCCCCACTTGACCGTGAGCGCCGGACGGTGGGCAAGCGCAAGCCGGAGGAGGGCGCGTAAGCCGCTCACGGCGCGACCGGACCGCTCGCTCACCTGGTCGAAGAAGGGCTGCTCAGTCCAGGGCTGACCTGGACGCCGTTTGCTCGCTGGTGCCACGTGACCAGCGTATCGCGGCGAAGGACCCGACGCTCCGCCCGTCGGCCGAGCTGCTCGCGAAGCGCCTCGAACTCGTCGCCTAACGCCTCGTTCGGGGGGGCGTCAATCAGGGGAACCCCGCATACGCCGGTCTCCGCCGACCGCGCTTCTCCCCGCCGCTGCGGCACCGTACCCTCGTGGGCGACGATGCCGACCAAGCGTGACGTACTCGCCCACCTGAGCCGTGATGAACTCCTCGCCGTCGTAGACGCTCACGACCTCCAGGTCGACGACCGACGGGTCAAGGACAAGCTGATCGAGGCCGTCGCCTCGTCGAAGAAGGCCGGGCTCACGCCCATCCTCGGCGACATGTCCCGCGACCGTCTGAAGGAGCTGTGCCGGGCGCTCGATCTCGACGACGGGGGGCGGGAGAAGGCTGCGATCATCGAGCGGATCGTCGGCGATCAGCCCGCCCCAACCAGCTCCGAGGCCAAGGCGGCCAAGAGCAACGGCAAGAGCGGCTCAGCGTTCGAGCTGGCCTTCCGCAACATTGACGACGTGCTCTGGAAGGAGGCCGGATGCACCACCGAACTCGACTACACCGAGCAGACCTCGTGGCTCTTGTTCCTCAAGTACCTCGACGGCCTCGAAGAGGACCGGGCTGCCGAAGCGGAGCTTGAGGGCAAGCGGTACGAGTACATCCTCGACAAGGCCTACCGCTGGGAGTCGTGGGCTGCGCCGAAGGACTCGACCGGGAAGATCGACCACAACAAGGCGAAGACGGGACCCGACCTCACCGACTTCGTGAACGCCAAACTGTTCCCGTACCTCCACGGGTTCAAGGGACGGGCCAGCAGCCCGAACACGATCGAGTACAAGATCGGGGAGATCTTCGGGGAGATCAAAAACAAGATCTCCAGCGGGTACAACCTCCGCGAGATCATCGACATGATCGATGGGCTTCGCTTCCGCTCCCAGGTGGAGAAGCACGAGCTGTCGCACCTCTACGAAGCCAAGATCCGGAACATGGGCAACGCCGGGCGGAACGGCGGCGAGTACTACACGCCGCGTCCCCTGATCCGAGCGATGGTCCGGGTTGTCGACCCGAAGATCGGAGAACGCATCTACGACGGAGCGGTGGGCTCCGCAGGCTTCCTCTGCGAAGCGTTCGACTTCATGAAGGCCAAGCCTGGCCTGACCGTGAAGGAGACGAGGACGCTCCAGGAGAACACCCTCTACGGCAAAGAGAAGAAGAGCCTCGCCTACGTCATCGCGATTATGAACCTGATCCTTCACGGGATTGATGCCCCGAACATCATCCACACGAACACGCTCTCCGAAAACATCTCCGACATCCAGGAGAAGGACCGGTTCGAGGTTGTGCTGGCCAACCCCCCGTTCGGCGGAAAGGAGCGGGCGGAGGTCCAGCAGAACTTCCCGATTCGGTCGGGCGAGACTGCGTTCCTCTTCCTCCAGCACTTCATCAAGTCCCTGAAGGCCGGCGGCCGAGGCGGCGTCGTCATCAAGAACACCTTCCTCTCGAACACGGACAACGCGGCTACCAGCCTTCGGAAGTTGATCCTGGAGTCGTGCAACCTCCACACGATCCTCGACTGTCCGAGCGGCACGTTCCAGGGCGCCGGGGTGAAGACGGTGGTGCTCTTCTTCGAGAAGGGCAAGGCGACCAAGAAGGTCTGGTACTACCAACTCGATCCAGGGCGGAGTCTAGGGAAGACGAACCCCCTCAACGACGACGACCTGGCCGAGTTCGTCGCCTTGCAGAAGACGCACGCCGACTCGCCGAAGTCCTGGACGGTGAACGTCTCCGACATCGACAAGGGCACGTTCGACCTCTCGGTGAAGAACCCCAACGGCGGCGAGACGGTGGTCCACCGGAGTCCCCAGGACATCCTCGACGAGATCGGCGCTCTTGATCAGGAGAGCGCCGAGGTGCTCAAGAGCATCCGGGGGCTACTGTGACGAAGTGGCAAGAACAGCCGCTGGGCAAAGTTTGCTCCTTCCTGAATCGAGGAGTGTCTCCGAAGTACGTCGATGAGGGGGGCATCTGTGTCCTCAACCAGAAATGCGTCCGAGACCATGCCATTAATTACGAACCTTCTCGGAGACACGATTCGGCGGCGAAATCCGTATCACAGGAACGGTTGGTTCGGGTGGGGGATGTGCTGGTCAACTCGACGGGGACTGGGACGCTTGGACGTGTTGCCCAGCTCCGGCAACAGCCCCCCGAGCCCACCACAGTCGATTCCCACGTAACTATTGTCCGTCCGAAGGCCGGTCTCTTCTACGAGGATTTCTTCGGATACATGATGGTGGTCATCGAAGACGCCATCAAAGAGGCTGGAGAGGGATGTGGAGGCCAGACCGAGTTAGCTCGATCAACCCTCGCCGAGAAGTTTCGCGTTCGATTCCCCGAAGACCAGACTGAGCAGCGTCGAATCGTCGCCCTTCTGGACGATGCGTTCGATGGGATCTCGACGGCCACGGCCAACGCCGAGAAGAACCTCCAGAACGCCCGAGCGGTGTTCGAGAGCCAGCTTGCCGCCGTCTTCGCAAGTCCAGGTACCGACTGGAAGGAGATGCGGTTGGACGAAGTATCCTTGGACTTCGGGCGTGGCAAGTCGAAGCACCGTCCTCGAAACGACCCCAAGCTCTACGGGGGCAAGTACCCGTTCATCCAGACCGGTGACGTACGAGGAGCGGATCACCTGATAACGGAATACAGCCAGACGTACAGTGAAGTCGGCCTAGCTCAGAGCAAGCTGTGGCCGGCCGGTACCCTTTGCATCACGATCGCCGCGAACATCGCGGAAACAGGCATTCTGGGTTTCGATGCCTGTTTCCCGGATAGTGTCATTGGGGTCGTCGTTGACCCGCGAATCACCAGCAACAAGTTCTTGGAGTACCTCCTTCAGAGCCTCAAGGCGGAGCTGAAGGCCCAAGGAAAGGGAGCCGCACAAGACAACATCAACATGGGCACGTTCGAGAGCCAGACGTTCCGTTTCCCTGATCCGGCAACCCAAGAGCGCGTTGTCGCCACGTTCGACGGGCTTCGGGAGGAAGTGGCTCGGCTCGAAGGCATCTACGAGCAGAAGCTCCATGCCCTCGACGAGCTGAAGAAGTCGCTGCTTCACCACGCCTTCAGCGGGGCCTTGTAGCGGCCATGTTGAACGAAGCCGAAACCCGAGCCGAGCACATCGACCCCGCCCTAGCTGCGGCCGGATGGGGCGTCGTCGAAGGCAGTCGGATCCTGCGCGAGTACCAGATCACCAAGGGCCGCCTCGAAGGTCAGGGCCGTCGTGGCAAGGCCGATGCGGCCGACTACGTGCTCGTCTACCGGAACAAGAAGCTCGCCGTCATCGAGGCCAAGCGTTGGGACTTGGCGACCACCGAGGGCGTGGGTCAAGCGAAGAAGTACGCCAAGAAGCTCGCGATCCGCTTCACGTACTCGACCAACGGGCAGCGCATCTACGGGATCGACATGGACACGGGCAACGAGGCTGAAGTTGCGTCGTACCCAACGCCAGACGAACTCTGGAAGCAGGCCTTCACGGAGAAGAACGAGTGGCGTGACCGATTCTCGGTCGTCCCGTACGAGGACAAGGGTGGGGCTTGGGGGGCGAGGTACTACCAGGACATCGCCATCGAGTCGGTGATGGAGGCCATCGCCGAGGGGCGGCAGAGGATTCTCCTAACCCTGGCAACCGGAACGGGCAAGACGGCCATCGCGTTCCAGATCGCGTGGAAGCTGTACCACTCCAGGTGGAGCCGCTCGAAAGGTGAGCCGAGGATCCCCCGCATCCTGTTCCTCGCCGACAGGAACATCCTGGCGAACCAGGCGTTCAACGCCTTCTCCGCGTTCCCCGACGATGCCCTGATCAGGATCTCACCGGACGAGATCCGCAAGAAGAAGAAGGTGCCCAAGAACGGCAGCGTCTTCTTCACCATCTTCCAGACGTTCACCAGCGGCCCCCCGAAGGACGGGAAGCCCGCCCCTTACTTTGCCGACTACCCGCCCGACTTCTTCGACCTGATCATCATCGACGAGTGCCACCGGGGTGGAGCCAACGACGAGAGCACCTGGCGGGCTATCCTGGAGTACTTCAAGCCCGCCGTGCAGCTTGGCCTGACCGCGACCCCCAAGCGGAGGGACAACGTGGATACGTACGCTTACTTCGGCGAGCCGGTCTACACCTACTCCTTGAGGCAGGGCATCAACGACGGCTATCTGACGCCCTTCCGGGTGAAGCAGATCGCGACGACCCTCGACGAGTACACGTACACGCCGGACGACATCGTGGAGGAGGGCGAAGTCGAAGGTGGCAAGCGGTACACCGAGGCGGACTTCAACCGGGTAATAGAGATCAAGGAGCGGGAGCGGTACCGCGTTGCCCTGTTCATGGGCATGATCGACCAGAGCGAGAAGGCCCTCGTCTTCTGTGCGAACCAGCTCCACGCCCTGGCGGTTCGCGACCTCATCAACCAGATGAAGACGAGCAAGGAGCCCGACTACTGCGTCCGTGTGACGGCCGACGATGGCAACCTCGGGGACCAGCACCTCCGCGACTTCCAGGACAACGAGAAGACGATCCCGACCGTGCTAACGACCTCGCAGAAGCTCTCGACGGGCGTGGATGCACGCAACATCCGGAATATCGTCCTGATGCGGCCCATCAGGACGATGATCGAGTTCAAGCAGATCGTTGGGCGCGGCACCCGCCTGTTCGACGGCAAGGACTACTTCACCATCTACGACTTCGTGAAGGCCCACCTCCACTTCCAGGATCCTGAGTGGGATGGCGAGCCGCTGGAGCCCGAGCCCGGAAGTGTCCGACCTGGGGGCGAGGAGGAACCGAAGGAGCCCAAGGGTGAGAAGGGCAAGGGCGACGGAGAGGCTCAGGACGGAGAGGGGAGCCACCGTCCTGCGACGATCAGGATCAAGCTGGCGGATGGGAAGGAGCGCACGATTCAGAACATGGTCCAGACGACCTTCTGGAGCGCAGACGGCACCCCGATGTCGGCGGTTCAATTTCTCGAAGCTCTCTTTGGCGCCCTCCCGACGCTCTTCAAGAACGAGGACGAGCTTCGAGCTGTTTGGAGCCTGCCCGACACCCGCAAGGCGCTCCTGGAACAACTGGCGGAGCTGGGGTTCGGACGAGAGCCATTGTCCGAGATGCAGAAGATCATCTCGGCCGAGAAGAGCGATATCTATGACGTGCTCGCCTACGTGGCTTTCGCCTCGGCCGTTGTCACCCGAGAACTCCGAGCGGACCACGCCGACAAGCACGTAGGGCCGACCCTCAACGAGCAGCAACGAGACTTCGTGGCGTTCGTTCTGGAGCACTACGTGAACGAGGGCGTGGACCAGCTTGATGTCGAGAAGCTCGCGCCGTTGCTCAAGCTTCGGTACGGCAGCGTGGAGGATGCCAGGGCCAAGCTCGGTCCGCCTGCCGACATTCGCAAGGTGTTCATCGACTTCCAGAAGTACCTGTACCGGAGGGCGTCGTGACCTCCGTGCAGCAGGCCGAGCTGCTCGCGGCAAACTGGGCGTAACAGAGCGTGGGGGAACCATGACTGACATCGAGAAGGCGATTTTCTCGGGACTCGACCGGTTGCGCGCGCAGGGGCGCAGCACCGGGCCGGCAGCCATTGCCGAGGTCGTCGCTGGGTTGCCGGCCCGTATTCCGCACCCGCTCCTCGTGAAGCTCCTCGCCTCTGAGTTTCGCAAGGGGCTGCCACTCTTCCCCGAGTGGGTAGCCGATTTTCTCGCAGAGGTCGCGAAGCGGCAGGGAGCACGTCGGGTGGTCGACCCATGGTGCGACGCGGGCGTGATTGCTGCTGCCGTGGCGCGCGTGACAGACGCGGACGTGACAGGGATCTCGATTCTCGTCGACCTGCACCGCGTGCTTGAACGCACCGACGCTCGCGTCACGTGGACCGTCGGGAACGCGGTCTACGAGCGTGAGTTGATCCCGGTCGATGCAGAACTCATCGTGTGCTGCCCGCCGTTCAACGCGCCGGTCGACACGGCCGCGAGCGGTCACGGCCCGACGATGAGGGACCTCGCGGGAACCCTCGTACTTCGTTCGGCGGAGAAGCTCGTACCAGACGGCCGGATGCTATTCGTCATGCCCGTTGCCGCGTGGCAGAGGGAAGCGGAGGAGCTTCGGTCGGCGCTGAAGATGCTCGGCTGTGAGATCGATGCGTGCCTCTCGCTGCCCCCTGGCGCGTTCGCGCCCATGGCGAACCTGCGCACGGTGATCGTGAGTGCTGTTCGCCACGAGGGTGACGGAAAGCTCTTCGTTGCCGAGGTGAACACCGTCGAGGGACACAACAAGGTCGTCCTCGACAACTGGTGGTCCAAGACGAGCGCTCGTGACATCGCGGCGGGGCGCTGGGTCGATCCCGGCACCTTCACTTCGTTGGAGCACTTGATCGCCCGCGAACGGATCGAGCACCTCGGCCGCCGGAGCGGCGCACCGGTGAAGCTAAGCGAGATCGCCACGCTCGCGACCGCCACTCCGACGGCAGAGACGCTTGAGGACACGATCGCTGTTCCGACCAACGACGCATCCCGCAAGGCAGTGCTCCTCGATGACGGCGTCCCCGAGAAGGGCAAGTTCCTCTGGCTTCGCGTCGATCCCCTGAAGGCCTCGGCTCCGTTTCTCGCCCGCTACCTGAACTCTGAGATCGGAACGCTCACACGTACTGTCGCGAGTAGGGGGGGAGCGATGCCGACTCTCTTGGGAAAGCTCCTCCTCGAATCGCCCTTCTACCTCCCGCCTCTCGGCGTTCAGCGAGAGGTCGCTGAGGTGTCTGCTCGGGTCCGGACGCTCACTGCTCAACTTGACGATCTTGAGCATCGGGCCTGGCGTGAGCCGCGCGCGCTCGCCGAGGTTCGAGAGCAACTGGCGAAGGTGAACCACTCCGACGGGCTGGTGCCCTGGCTCGACACCCTCCCGTTTCCTCTCGGAGGCATCGTCTGGGTGCTGGTTACTCAGAAGGAGCCGAAAGATCGGATTGAAACCCTCTTTCACCTCTTCGAGGCGTACGCCCAGTTCTGGGCGACCATTCTGCTGAGCATCTACCTGAGCGACGAAGCTCAGTTGCACGTGCGACGTGCTGACCTGCGCGACGTGCTCAAGCGGAACAACCACCGGCTGGAGGCCGCAAGCTTTGGGACGTGGGTGACCCTCATCGAGCGGGTGGCGAAGGAGCTACGCCGCATTGGGTCGGCAGACCCCGACTCTCGTGACCTTGTGCGGCGCCAGGCGGGGGTTGCCGATCAGCGTTCGATGGACCTCCTCTTGAGCAAGGAGGCGCTCGGCATCATGAAGGCTACGAACGTTCTTCGTAACACCTGGAAGGGGCACGCGGGGATCCTCGGCGACGCCGAGGCTCGCGACCGTGCGAGACACCTCGAAGTTCACCTCGACAAGCTCCGTGCCGCCGTGGGGGACGCATGGCGCGGCTACGCCCTCGTCAGGCCAACCAAGACCATGGAGTTTGGCGGCGGTGTTTACCAGTGGACGATCGAGGTGGTGTCTGGCGCCCGCGCGCCGTTCCGGAACGACGTGGTCAGCCTCGCCAGTCCTCTGGAGAAAGGGCGGCTGCACATGCTGGGCGACGGTGCTCGGCAGGCGTTGCCGTTGCTTTCCTTCGTCCGGCTCATGCCGTCTCCGAAGACGGCCTCGAACGCTTGCTACTTCTACAACCGACGCGAGGGCGCTGACGTACGGTACGTCTCCTATCACTACGACGAGGATTCCGACATCACGGTGCCGGCCGACGATGTGGCTGGTGTCCTTCAGTCGCTCGCTGATGGGGGGGCCGGATGAGGGCATATTCGGTGGCACCGCGCGTTCTCGTCTGCCGAACCGCGTGGATGGACTTCTACGAGGGCCTCCGCGGGGACAAGGCCGTCGGCGGCGGTGCCTACGTCGAAGAGCACGGGAGCGGGCACGAGGTCTTCAACTTCCGGCGCGAGCCCGGCGGTGTCTACCGCGGCTACGTGCGACCGCCGGGGCATTTCCGGGTCAAGGACCAGCGGATCAACATCGAGCGTCTCGGTGCTGCCCCCGATGACGACCGGGTCCAGAACGTGGCCGTCTTCTGGACGGCGACAGACCCCGCGCTCGGCGGGACCAAGGTGGTGGGCTGGTACGACAAGGCGACCGTTTACAGGGGGTGGCGGCCCTCGCCGAGGAAGCGCCTCGCGGAGGGGAAAGACACGGGCTTCATGGTCGAGGCCAAGAAGGCCGTCCTCATCCCGTCGGACGACCGGATGTTCACGTTGCCGCGCGCGACGGCACTGCAGACCGGCATCGGCCAGTCCAACGTGTGGTACCCGCCAACTGAGTGGGCGACGAAGCTCCTTCGCTACCGCGAGCGTGTTCTCGACGGAACCGCGTTCGGAAAGCGTGCGCCGAAGGTCGGTCGAACACAGGACACCGAGGAGCGGCTGCGCATCGAGCGCGAAGCCATGGCCGCAACGATGCGCTGGTGCAAGGAGAGGGGGCTGCCGACACGCGACGTGTCGCTCAAGCGCGTCGGCTGGGACATCGAGGCTGGCTCGGGCAAGAACATCCTCCGCATCGAGGTGAAGGGGTCGTCTCTTCCGCTGGGCCGCGCCCTGCTCGAACTCACGCCGAACGAGTTCGCGATGATGGGCCAGCACCGGGCCAGCTTCCGTCTGGCAGTCGTCTCCATGGCGAAGAAGAAGCCGGACCTTGCGATGTTCCGGTGGAGCGGAGACGAGGGCGCGTGGGTAGCTCCAGGCTACGAGGCGAAGCTGCACGAGGTGCTCAGCGCTCGGGTCGAGGTGGTTGAGCGATGACGCTCAGCGCCTCGAACTATTCGCGGACGCTCGTGCAGGTCGCCATCATCCCATGAGCGCCCGAGTTCAGTTCTGGGCCACCATGATCACGGTCGGGGGGCTCGTGATTCTCGGCTACGACTGGTGCAAGGGCGTCGATGAGAAGGCAGCAGCCGAGGCACGCCAACGTGAGGAGAAGCAGCGTCAGGACACCGAGAAGGCCAAGCGCGAGGACGAGGAGGTCCGGCAGCGCGCCGCGGCGGCGGAGAAGGAGAGGCAGACCGAGAAGGCTGCGCGGGAGGCCGTGTTGACGGCCAAGTACAAGGCCCTGCAGCCGTGGCAGCGGCTCGCGGAGGTCCAGCGACTCTGTCCCCGGAGTCCGCCTCCAGATGCGCCGCCGCGGACGATCGAGGAGATGCTCGCCGGTGTGTGTGTGACAGACGCGTCAATCGCGCTGGTAGCGGCGGTGCAAGGAACGGCCGAAGAGAAGATCCTGAAAGAGGCGCTGGCCGTCGCCGCGAAGCGCCGCGACGAGAGCGACCGGCAGCGGTCACGCTTCGCCAAGTGCTGCGACGGAGCACCGAGCGACTGCATGTGCAGCAACGTTCATCAGGGATGTTGCTCGCACCACGGCGGCGTGTGCGGGTGCGAGTAAGCGATGGCGAAGCGCGAAGGAAGATGCCGGCTCTGCTTGAAGAACGGCGCGCTCTCGAAAGAGCACGTACCTCCGAAGGCCGCCGGCAACTGCGGACGAGTGCGGACGTCTCATGCGCTTGACTTCATCCGAGATCCTTCCACGGAGACGGGCCGGATCCTTCAGAACGGCGCCTGGACGTACTCACTTTGCGAGGAGTGCAACGGGCTCCTCGGACGGCACTACGTGCCCGAGTACGTGAAGTGGGCGAAGTGGTTCCTGCACGAGTACAACATCTGGGTTCCGGGGCTCGTACCCGTGTACCTCCGGGACGTGTATCCGCTGCGCTTCCTCAAGCAAGCCGTCTCGATGCTCTTCTCCGTGAACGGCGACGAGTTCGCCCGCGGCTTCGAGCCGATCTCGTCCTGGGTCCGTTCTCCGGAGGCGCGCGCGTGGCACTGGAACTGCCGTGTGTACCTGACGCTCGCGCACGGCAACGTTGGAAGGGGATGGAACCTTGTCTACAGAGGCGGGAAGGACTCCGCGATGTTCACGGAGATCGCTCTCACGCCGTTCTCGGTGCAACTCGTGCTGGAGCAAGAGCGCGACGACCGGCCGGGTGACATCACGTGGTTCGCGCGCTACGGCTACAACGAGCGGGCCGACCTCTGCTTCGCGCTGCCATGTGGCTTCCTGGCCTCGGCTGTGCCGGCGCATTTCGCTTCGCCCGAGGAGGTCGAGCGTGCGCGGGCGAAGGCTCGGCGCATCCGTGAAGACGAGAGCCGTGGTGATGGGACACCTTGAGCCCATCAGGGCCGAGTCAACCCGAGCGCCTCGATGGTCTCCTCGATCCACCGGTGGTCCTCGACCCCCTCTGCCTCCGCCTCCGCGCGACCTTCCGCGACCCACCGCTCGAAGCCCCTCGCATCGCCTACCGCAACCAAGGAGATGACCGCCATCGCGAACGCCGACGACGGGAGATCACCGGGTGCGCCGGGCCGGACGGCGAGAGCCTCGCGCCAGACACGGGCCGCCGAAGACGCCAGCGTCGGTTGGTGCAGGAGCACGCGGGGGAGGATGTCCTCCAACCAGCGTTCGCGCGATCCCATGGCTGGGTCGAGGGGGCCGCCCTTGGCTGCCGCTCTCGCGAGGCCGACCACGAGTTCGCATTCGGAGTCGAGAAGCTTTCGCCCTCTGATGGGCACCTGCGACCAGTCGATCAGGCCGGCGGCGACGGCAAGGTTCCAGCTCGCGGCGTGCCCGAGGTCATTGGTACGCGAGCGCGAGGTCGAGGAAGGACGTGCGGACATGGGGGCGAGACAGTGGCGGGCGCCGCGGAGTCAACCCGTGCTTCACCGATCGCGTGCCCGAGCGGCGATCTCCATCGCCGCTCTGATGGCCCACGGCGGGACGGCCCCTCCCTTGAGGGCGGCCACGATGACGACGCTGGCGGCGAGCTGCTGTTCGACCCGTGTGCCGTCGGTGAGTCTGAGGACGTCGAGGGCGGCTCGCAGGCCCGCGTCCGGGAACACGAGGACGGAGGAGCCAGACCCCATGATGGGGGTACAGGGCGGGGATGCGGGTATCCGTTCGTCGAATCGCGTTCCTGACCGGGCCTCGTCGATCGCGTAGCTCTCGTTCGCGGAGGTCGCGATGGACGAGGCGGTGCGCGAGACCTGGGCGAAGCGGGTCGCGCGAT